>NZ_VUMH01000011.1 GCF_009696265.1 Desulfovibrio porci | reverse complement strand
TCGACCGCGTGCAGTCAATTTGGCATTCTTATGGCTGTTCACCCTGTCCTCGGCTCGGTTTACTGTTGTCTGTCAACTCCAGCTTTACCGGCTTGAGGCAGGGTGAACAACCTATTGGAACATTACACCTAGATACAAGCTCCAGATGTGGCCCAAAGATCGCAGAAGGACTCCGCCGCCTACCAGCACGAGCGCCATGCCCAATGCCGGTTCCAGCCCAAGCCTCCTGCTTACGGACGGCGCGGCCGGGGATATTGCCGCGAAGGCCAGCAGCGGCAGGGCATTGACAAGGCCCGCCGCCGCTGTGCTGAGGTGAAGAGATTCCCGCACTATTTCCAACAGCGGGCCGATACTCGTAAAAGGAGCCCGCAAGCACGTGGCGATGCATAAAATGCCCACGGCAAGCATGATTTGTTTTTTTGCCCTGGGCGACTTTCTGGAATTCATGGCAACCTCAATATTGAATTTAAACTGTCGGTCCGGAAATGTTGAATCCGGGCTGGACTATGCCATCTTTCCTCTTTGATTGAATTTGGGTATTATGCCAAAAAATATCTAAATGAGGCCATAAATGTCCTTGCGGGAATTGCTGACGGTTTTCCCTCCTGACCGGCTCGATGTGCCGGTCACAGCAAAAAAGGTGGATTTCGTCCGGGACGAAAATGCCTTGCCCACGCATCAGCATGCCGTCGGGCAGCTGCTGCTTACACTGCGGGGGAGCGCGGCATGCAGGGTTTTTGGAGATCTCTGGCTGGTTCCACCGCAGTGCGCGGTCTGGGTCCCGCCGCATACGCCGCACTGCAACCGGATAACAGCACGCTCCAGCGTCTGCCTGCTCCTTATCCGGCAGGAACGTATTCAACTGCCTTCAACATGTTGCACATTGTCAATCACGCCGCTGGTCCGCGAATTAGTTCAGCGTGTCGCCGCATTCGCGCCGGAAGCCGCGCCGACGGACCATAGCGAGCGCCTTATCCAGGTGCTTCTCACCGAATTGTCCCACATGCCCGTAACGGGCCTGCGCCTGCCGGTGTCTTCAGACGCACGCTTGCAGTCTATCGCGGAGAACATTATTGATGCGCCGGCAGAGCGGAAAGACCTTTCCGGTTGGGCCGGACATATCGGCATGAGCCGCCGCTCCCTGGCGCGGCTTGTGGTCAGGGAGACAGGCTTGTCCTTCGGGCGCTGGCGGCAGCAGCTTCTTCTGGTTATGGCCATCCAGAAGCTGTCGGACGGCGCCAGCGTGCAACAGACCGCCTGGGATCTTGGATACGAATCCGTTACGGCCTTTATCACGATGTTCAAAAAGGCGCTGGGAACCTCACCAGCCAGATATGTCCGGAAAGATGCCGCGGAACAGCGGCCTGGAGCCACATGAGAACGTACCCGCGCATCAGGCCCGCCTGTTTTCCCGCCCGGAGCCCGATCCCGCCAATCCGTCCCGGACACAAGGAGGTCCGCCATGCCCCGTTTTGCCGCCAATCTGACCATGATGTTCACGGAACTGCCCTTCCTCGACCGCTTCAGCGCGGCGGCGGATCAGGGCTTCCACTGGGTGGAGTATCTTTTTCCCTATGAATTCGCACCCGAGGATCTGGCCCGCGCTCTGGAGCGCAACGGCCTCACGCAGGCCCTGTTCAACCTGCCGCCCGGCGACTGGGAGGCCGGGGAACGCGGCCTGGCCTGCCTGCCCGGCCGGGAAAAGGAATTCGATGCCGCTCTGGAGCGGGCCGTGCTTTACGCAAAGGCCTTGCGCTGCCCGCGTGTGCACCTCATGGCGGGCAACCGCCCCACGGACGCCGACGCCGCACGCCTAGAACGAACCTATCTGGACAACGTCCTGCGGGCCGCCCAGCGCCTGGCCGATGAAGGGCTGGAACTCTGTCTGGAGCCCATCAACCAGTTCAGCATGCCGGAATATTTTTTGCGCACCCAGGAACAGGCCGCCGCGTATATCGAGAGGCTGGGCCTGCCCAACCTGCGCCTGCAATTCGACTTTTTCCACTGTCAGATGGAGCAGGGCAACGTCTCGGGACGGCTGCGGCGCTTTTTCCCGCTCATCGGGCACTGCCAGCTGGCGGGCGCGCCGGACCGGCACGAGCCGGATCAGGGTGAACTCAATTATCCGTATTTGCTGGCTCTGCTGGATGAACTCGGCTATCAGGGCGTGGTGGGCTGCGAGTACAACCCGGCGGGCAAAACCGTAGACGGGCTGGGCTGGTTCCGCGCCTGGGGCGTGGTTCCGGGCCGTTGCTGAACAGGCTGAACGGACGGGTTCTTTTTTCCATATGTAAAGGAGGATACTATGCCGCAACGGACATACGCGGTCATCGGTCTGGGGGCTATCGGCCTGGGTATGGCCCAATCCCTGCTGCGCGCGGGCCTGAAAACCATCGGCTGCAATCGCGGCCCCAGGCCTCTGGAAACTTTTGCCGCAAACGGCGGGCAGACCACCCACAACCCGGCGGAAGCCGCCGCCCGCGCGGATGTGCTCTTTCTGGCCGTGGTCAACGCCGCCCAGGCGGAAGATGTGCTCTTCGGCCAGGGCGGAGCGGCCAGGGCCATGCAGGCGGGAGACCTGGTGGTCAACTGCGTCACGGTCAAGCCCGCCTTTGCCGTGGACATGGAGCGGCGTCTGGCCGAACTGGGCCTGCTTTATCTGGACGCGCCGGTTTCCGGCGGCCCGGCCCAGTCCGCCGCCGGAAAGCTGAGCATCATGGCCTCCGGCTCGCCCGAGGCCTTCGCCAGGGCCGAAACCGGCCTGAAGGCCGTGGCGGCCGTGGTCCACCGCCTGGGGGACGAGGCGGGCAAGGGTTCGGCCATGAAGGTGGTCAACCAGCTCCTGGCGGGCACGCATATCGCCGCGGCCGCCGAGGCCATGGCCCTGGGCCTGCGCATGGGCCTGGACGCCGGGGATGTCTACAAGGTCATCACCAGCGCGGCGGCCAATTCCTGGATGTTTGAAACCCGCATGAAACATGTGGTCAGCGGCGACTACACGCCCCTGAGCGCCGTGGATATCTTCGTCAAGGATCTGGGCATCGTCAGCGAGACCACGCGCGAGCAGGCCATGCCCGCGCCTCTGGCCGCCGCCGCGCTGCAGCAGTTCGTGGCCGCCCAGGCGCGCGGTCTGGGCCGCGAAGCCGACGCGGCGGTGATCAAGACCTTTCCCGGCATTGAACTGCCGCGAAAAAAAGACTGAGGGAATAGGCCGGACACTTGATCCGGCCTCCGTGAAAGGCATACGTCTCAACCGTCCCTGTGACGGCAGGACTTTCCGACGAGGAGAAGCAAGATGTCCGCAAACAGTTTGGAAAATCGCCGCCTTGTTCTGGCCGGCCTGCTGGCTGTTCCGGTGGGACTGGCCTTGACGGACGCACCCGCCCGCGCCGCCGGGCCGGGCACGGCCCCCCCAACCGCTTCAGAGGCCGGGCAATCCGGCAGCAACGCAGCCCTGAACTGCCTGATGACCAGGCGCAGCGTGCGCAGCTTCACGGACGCGCCAGTGTCCGGGGAACTGGTGCGCCGGATGCTGGCCGCTGGTATGCAGGCCCCCAGCGCTGGCAACGAACGCCCCTGGCAATTCGTTGTGGTTACGGACAAGGCCAGGCTGGCCAGCCTGGCTCAGGTGCACGCCTATGTGCATTTCGCTGCCAAAGCGCCGTTGGGCATTGTGGTCTGCGCGGATTTGTCCAAAGCCCGGCTCAAAGGCTACTGGCCCCTGGATATGAGCAATTGCACCATGAACATCCTGCTGGCCGCGCACGCTTTGGGCCTGGGCGCGGTCTGGACCGGCATCTACCCGGAGGAGGAGCGCATCAGCAAGGTGGCGGAAATCTGCGCCACGCCCGAGGGCATCGTGCCTTTCGCCTTGGTGGTCCTGGGCCATCCGGCCCAAAGCCCGTCGCCCCAGGATCGCTTTGAGGCAGCCCGGATCCATGACAACAAATGGTAAGATGCGCGAGCGGCCACGCCAGGCCAGATATATTTCCGGTCTGACGCGACCGCCCCGTGCGCAAGCCCTTTACGTGCGGAATTTGCTAAAAATTCCTTGGCTTGCAGAGGATCTCGTTGATCTTCGTCTCCAGAATATTGTTGGCGTGCGCCGGATGCATGATGACGGCGGTGTCCGCCCCTCTGCCGCTGCCCGCCACCACGATGATTTCCTCGCCGTGGGGGATCAGGCCCGCATCCAGCGCCATGACCGCGATCTCCACACAGACTTTGACGCCCTGACCCAGCATGCGCAGGGTTTCAGCCATAAGCTCCACCGGGCTTATGCCGCCGTGCTTTCTGCTGATGCCCCGCTCAGCGCCGCTGAGCACGTGGGTGGTGGTCAGCACCCGGATGCCCGCGCGCTCCAGCTCGTCCCTGGCCGCGTCCGTCATTTTCGTCTTGCCCGGCTCCTTGAAGCCGTAGGCGTTGGTCACGCAGACCACCTGCGCCGTACTGGCGCCCGCAAAAAGCTTTGCCGTGTCGCCGCTGCCGCTGGCCACGACGATATGCCGGATGTTTCTTTCCACCGCTGCCTTTACGGCCAGATCCACGCACTGCCCGGTATTTTCCGCGCCTTTTTCCTCAAAATACATTTTCAGATCTCCTTGATAAAACAGCCCGGCAAACGTGAAGTGCACGCCTGCCGGGCCTGATGCCTTCCGCCGTCAGACGAAAATCAATACCTGTACATCTCGCCCTTGTACGGGCCTTCCACCTTCACGCCGATATAGTCGGCCTGTTCCGGGGTGAGCTTGGTCAGCTTGGCGCCCAGGCGGCCCAGATGCAGGCGGGCCACTTCCTCGTCCAGTTCCTTGGGCAGGGTATAGACCCTGTTTTCCAGCTTTTCGGCGGCCAGCTTGATCTGGGCCAGGGTCTGGTTGGTGAAGCTGTTGGACATGACAAAGCTGGCGTGACCCGTGGCGCAGCCCAGGTTGACCAGGCGGCCTTCGGCCAGGATCAGAATGCTGCGGCCGGACTTGAGGGTCCACTTGTCCACCTGGGGCTTGATGTTCAGCTTGCTCACGCCGGGCGTGTTCTCCAGGTAGTTCATATCGATTTCATTGTCGAAGTGGCCGATATTGCAGACAATGGCCTCGTCCTTCATGCCTTCCATGTGCGCGCCGGTAATCACGTGATAATTGCCGGTGCAGGTCACGTAGATGTCGCCCAGGGGCAGGGCGTCTTCCACGGTGGTCACCTCATAGCCTTCCATGGCGGCCTGAAGCGCACAGATGGGGTCGATCTCGGTCACCAGCACGCGCGCTCCGAAGCCGCGCATGGACTGGGCGCAGCCCTTGCCCACGTCGCCGTAGCCGCAGATCACCACCACCTTGCCCGCCACCATGATGTCCGTGGCGCGCTTGATGCCGTCGGCCAGGGACTCGCGGCAGCCGTAAAGATTGTCGAACTTGGACTTGGTCACCGAGTCGTTGACGTTGATGGCCGGGAAGAGCAGTTTGCCTTCCTTTTCCAGCTGATAGAGGCGGTGCACGCCGGTGGTGGTTTCCTCGGAAACGCCCTTCATGCCGGCCGTCACCTTGTGCCAGTGCTGCGGGTCTTCCTTGAGGCGCAGGGCCAAGCGGTCCAGCACGCACTGAAATTCCTTGTTGTCGGTCTTCTGCGCCAGGATGGAGGGATCATTTTCGGCCTCCACGCCCTTGTGGATGAGCAGGGTGGCGTCGCCGCCGTCGTCCACGATAAGATCCGGGCCGGAACCGTCGGGCCAGGTCAGGGCCATTTCCGTGCACCACCAGTAGTCTTCAAGGGTTTCGCCCTTCCAGGCGAAGACCTTGGCCAGCCCCAGTTCGGCAATGGCCGCCGCCGCATGGTCCTGGGTGGAGAAGATGTTGCACGAGGCCCAGCGGATGTCCGCGCCCAGGGCGTGCAGGGTTTTGATCAGCATGGCCGTCTGGATGGTCATGTGCAGGGAGCCCATGACTTTGAGGCCTTTGAGGGGTTTCTGCGGGCCGTATTTTCTGATGCATTCCATGAGGCCGGGCATTTCCCGCTCGGAAAGCTGCATTTCCTTTTTGCCGAAATCGGCCAGGCTCATGTCCGCCACTTTATGGGGCAGGCTCAAATCCAGTGCTTTGGTCATCTTAACTCTTCTCCTTGGAAGTTTTTGGCGTATGGCCGACGCAATGCCCTACCGGGCCGCGGCCTCCATCAGCAGCAGCGCAAGCCCCCGGCCCACGGGTTGCCGCGCGCTGTTCAGAATGGCGAAACCGGCCTGCTCCAGGCCCGCCGCCAGTTCGTTTTCCTCAAAGCCCAGCCAGCGGTCGCCATAGCGGCTGCGCATGGTCTCGTCGTTGTGGCGCAGGAAATCCGCCACAAACAAACGCCCGCCGGGGGCCATGATCCGGCTGATCTCGCGCAGACCTTCCTCCGGCGCGGACAAATGGTGCAGCACGAGATTGATGCAGGCGAAGTCCGCCTCATGATCGCGCAAGGGCAGATGACTGAGCTCGCCGATGCGCAGGGAAACCCGGCCACCGGCCAGATCTTCCTGACTGAAACGGCGGCGGCAGAGTTCCAGCATACGGGCCGAGCCGTCCACACCGATGACCCCGCGCGCCAGGGGCAGCAGGCGGCCGAGCACCGCACCCGTGCCGCAGCCCAGGTCCACAGCCGTGCCGCAGCCCTCGGGCACGGCGGCGCAGACCGCCTCCGGCAGGTCAAACGCGCCGAGCACCTCGCGGTTGAGTTCGTCCCAATCCTCGGCGATGGCATTGAAAAACTGGCGGGTTTTGCGGGCGCGCTCTTCCAGAATCTGCGCCGCCATACCCAGATCCGCGCGCATGACCGCGTCGGCGGGCACAAAGGGCATGACCGCGCGCAGAAAGTCGCGCTCCTCACCGGCGCGCGGCGCGGCGTAAAACACCCACAGACCGTCACGGCGCGAGGTCAGCAGCCCGGCTTCGGTCAGAATTTTCAGATGCCGGGAAACCCGCGACTGCCCCATGCCCAGAATGTGCACCAGTTCGTTGACCGAGAGCTCGTAATGCAGCAAAATGTGCACAAGCCGCAGCCGGGTCTCATCAGAAAGAGCCTTGAAATGCAGCAATGCCATGAAGCGCCTTTTTTTACGGATAAATCAACTTAATTTGATACTAATATCCGTCTATCCGGATATAGTCAAGCAAGTCTTGGCAGCGACAGGTGAGCCGGAATGAAACAGCAGCCCCAGACACAACGCCCCATGCGGAACCTGACGCGGCGCGGGCCGCGTCCACGGCGCAAAGGCGGCGGCCCCGCGTTGGCCGGAGATCTGCTGGCCGCCCTGCTGGCCGCCCTGGGCGGCGGGGCGGAGCGCGCCCGCCTGAGCCTGCTCTGGCAAAACTGGGAGCAGGTCATGGGCCCGGAGCTGGCCCCCCTGGCTCTGCCCTTGGGGCATCATAAGGATATGCTGCTGATCGGCGCGGAAGACGCCATGCTCATGCAGGAGTTGCACCTGATGAGCGGTGAAATCCTGGAGCGGGTTAACGCCTTTATGGAAAACCCCTTTTTCACCAGCGTGAAAGTTACGCTGGTGCTGGGCAAAAACGTGTTGAACACGGCCGCTCCTCCTTCCCCGACGGAAGAAACGTCACGTGGAGAGCAGTCCGACGCCCAGCCGACCCTCCGGCCTGTCCGGCCCAGCGGTTCCTTTCTGGCGGGCATGGATCCCGCCTCGCCCGTGGCCCGCTGCTATGCGCGTTTTGCCGGCAAACAGGCCGACGGCACGCCTCAGAACCCGTCCCAAGAAAACGCAACAAGCTGAGACAGCGCGCCAGCTCTTGCTTTTCAGACAATTAAAGCAGGACTTCAAAGGTGATGCTTTAAAACCGCAATGCGAAAAACAGCGCCGCGCCCAGCGGTCCGGAATCGGCTTTCGGCGCAATGGGGCCAGCGGCGCGGGCGTGGCCCTGCCGGCTGCTTTCGGCGCAGCGTGAGGCCATGGCGCTGAATCCAGGCTTATTCATGAGTTTTTTAGATGAACCGCAAGACTATTTCTAGATATGGATCGCTATTTTTATATGTTATTTCAATATATTGAAAAAATGTAACAGCCCAACGCATGCGATTTTGCTGTTTGGTTGCTGCGATTATTGACAAGGCTTTGCCTGCAATGCTAGCTTGCCTCCAGCAACACCCGCCAGTGTCCCGGTCTCCGTCCGGCAAGAGCACGCGGAGGAAGGAGTGAACGTGCAGAAGAATATGGAAGAAATCTGTCTGAAACACGACAACGGCAGCGATTTTCAGTTTCGCGGCCGCCTTTTTTCAGAGTGCTCCTGGTATGACGAGGAGCACGGCATGCTCACCCGCCAGAAGCTCTATGTGACGGACAACAACGAACAGGTGTATTACATCGTGCGTTCCAGCGGCCAGGAACGCAGCCGTCACGCCTACCGCCTGTCGGTGCGCGGCGACAATTGCATCATTGACAACGGCGTGACCGAAATGGCCCTCCAGTTCGACATGCTCATGCTGGCCGTGCGCGGCCTTTGCGGCCTAGAAGCCGGAGCCACCCCCACCCTGTCCATGGTGGAGGAAATGCTCAAGGCCGCCAACGCCTAGCGCCGCCGCTTTCCCGCGATTTTTCGCCGCTCCCCGCCGTTTCCGCCGGGGAGCGTTTTTTTGGCAAAACGAAGCCCCTCCAGTGGAATGCGGAGGGGCTTCGCGCTGTTCAGCGATGCGGGGAACGCGGCGGGCGCGTGTTCACGTTCAGTTTCCGCCGCCTTTTTCTTCCGGCTCCAGATGGGGACTGAAAAGGTTGGTGCCCCAGGTCAGCGCCAGGACGAAGAGCGCGGCGAACAGGCCGATGACCGGACTCCAGAGCGGCGGGGCCGACAGTGAAAGCCGCATGAGCAAGGTGCCGATGACAAAGCCGGAGTTGCGGAACACCGCGTGGTAGCAGGGCATGTACCGCTGGGCGATGAGCACCATGGCGATGTCCGCGAAAATCAGCACGGTATAGATGGTTTCAAAAAAGTGCTGTTCCTTGCCGGTTTGCAGATGGATCACCAGATCATACACGCCGAAGCTGAAAAAAATCACGAACAGACTCAGGGCCAGCAGCTTTTTGCTCATAACATAGCGCATACGCATGTCCGGGCTTTGAATGAAACGCTGCCGCCGCGCGATGCGCCGGTACAGGCCCAGACAGAGAAAGACGCACAATGCCCCGGCCCCGGACACGCCGATTTCCACCACAGCCTGAATATTGTCGAAGCCGATGTGCACCGGCTCCGGCAGGGCGGCCAGCTCCTTGAAGGCGTTGCGCAGCAGGATCAGGGTGAGAATCTCGAACTGCTTGCCCATGGATTGGGACAGGGACGAGGGGATCACGAAAATCAGGCTCATCACCTCCATGGCCAGGATCAGGGTGAAGGCCATATGGATGGCGTAAAAATGGCTGTCCGGAGGCTGGGGCAGCCAGAGCGGATACAGGCCCATGCGCTTCAGTTCCACGCCCGTCAGGGCAAGCAGGTAAAACCACAGTAAAAACAAGGCGATGCGCCGCTGCGTGGACGGACGTTCCCAGAAATGGTGCAGCCAGTCGAGCACATCGGTGAGCGGCTGGAGTTTGTGAATCAGCATAAAACCTCTGTATTGCGCGCCGTGCGGCGCTATTCAGGCATGGTTACGGACAGGCACGAAGATAGCCGGACGGCCGCAAATGTCAAAGACGGATACGAGGCGTTTCGGCGTCAATCACCGCACCCGCCGGACAAGGCGCCTCGCAGCCGGGGATAAAGCCCCCGCCGCCCGTCTCTCCACCGCGCTTGCCATCCGCGCCCGGACAACGTAGAAAAAGAGCTTCCTCCACGAGCCCGCGTACCTTGCGCCAGCCATTCACAGCTATTGAGGTAGATGATCATGCCCCATAAGGGTCCGCATATTTCCATTTCACCCGACTATGTGGTGAACCGCATCCTGAAGATCAATATCGACGATTTCGCGGAATGGCCCGAATCCGTGCGCAATCTGGCCATCGCCATCGCCGAGGAGCTCTTCCTGGTGGCTTACAATCCCTTTATCGACGCCGACACCGTGCGCGGCAGCGTGCGCGAGAGCTTTGAGCGGGAGTCCGTGGCCCTGGCCCACTATTACGCCACGGCCATCGGCGAGGGCATCACCATGTTCTGGTCCGCCTACGAGGCGGAGGCCGAATTCCGGGGCAGACTCATCGACGCCCTGCGCCGCGTCCTGCCCGAGGAGTGTATTCTCACCGAGCCCTCGGCCCTGGTGGAGACGGCCACCGACGCCACGGACCTGCGCATGGAGCTGCCCCTGCTGGTGGTGGAGCCGGATACCACCGAGCAGGTGGCCGAACTGGTCAAGCTGGCCAATGACATGAAATTCGCGCTGATCCCGCGCGGCGGCGGTTCGGGCATGACCGGCGGGGCCGTGCCCGCGCGCAAGCGCACCCTCATCGTCAGCCTGACCCGCCTGACCCGCATCGGACCCATTGACCTGGAGGAGATGACCGTCACCTGCCGGGCCGGGGCCATCACCCAGGAAGTGATCAACGCGGTGGACGCGGCAGGCGCGCTCTTTACCGTGGACCCGGCCTCCAAGCAGGCCTCGTCCATCGGCGGCAACGTCTCGGAAAACGCGGGCGGCCCCAGCGCCTTTGAGTACGGCACCACCCTGGACAATCTGCTCTGGTGGCGCATGGTCACGCCCACGGGCGAGATCATTACTGTGGAGCGCGAAAACCATCCCCGCCACAAGATCCTGCCCGACGAAACCGCCGTCTTTGTGGTCAAGGACGTCAGCGGCGGCGTGCGCAACGTGGTCCATCTGCGCGGCGACGAGATCCGCCTGCCCGGCCTGGGCAAGGACGTGACCAACAAGGCCCTGGGCGGCCTGCCCGGCATGCAGAAGGAAGGCGTGGACGGCATCATCACCGAGGCCTGCTTCATCATCCACAAAAAGCCGCAGCACAAGCGGGTCATGGTCCTGGAATTCTTCGGCCGCTCCATGCACCCGGCGGCCGTGGTGGTGCGCGAACTGGTGGCCCTGCGCAACCGCATCCGCCAGGAGGGCGACTATGCCCACCTTTCGGCCCTGGAAGAATTTAACGCCAAGTACGTCCAGGCCATCGAATACAAACGCAAGTCCGAAAAATACGAGGGCCTGCCCATTTCCGTGATCATCCTCCAGGCCGACGGCGACGATCCCTATCTGCTGGACAAATGCGTGGGCGACATCGTCAGCGTGGTGGAACAGCAGGACAACGTGGACATCATCGTTGCCGCGGACGACAAGGAGGCCGAACGCTTCTGGGAGGACCGCCACCGCCTTTCGGCCATCGCCAAGCGCACCTCGGGTTTCAAGCTCAACGAGGACGTGGTCATTCCCATGGAGCGCATCCCGGATTTCGCGCTCTTTCTGGAGCAGCTCAATCTGGAGTGCACCGCGGCGTCCTACCGCTTCGCGCTGCAGGAAGTGGGCCGCCTGCCCGGCTTTCCCATGGAGGACAAGGACTTCAACCGCGAGTTCTCCCAGGCCTCCAAGGCCGCGTCCGGCGACGTGCCGGCCACGGACGTCTCGGACAGCGAAATGGGCGCGCGGGCCGAGGCATTCCTGAAGCAACTGGCGGAAAAATACCCCCATCTGGCCAAAAAGATCGGCAAAATCCGCGACTACATGGAGGCGGGCCGCATTGTGGTGGCCAGCCATATGCACGCGGGCGACGGCAACTGCCACGTGAACATCCCGGTGAACTCCAACGACGCCCACATGCTGGAAGAGGCCGAGGAAACCGCCGCCAGGGTCATGGCCGAATGCCAGGAAATGGGCGGCGAAGTCTCGGGCGAGCACGGCATCGGCATCACCAAGATCGCCTTTTTCGGCAAGGACAAGATGGACGCCCTGCGCGCCTTCAAGGAGCGCGTGGACCCCCGCGACGTCATGAATCCCGCCAAGCTGGTGCACCGCGAGCTGCCGGTGCGGCCCTTCACCTTTTCCTTCAACCGGCTCATCGGCGACATCCGCGAAAGCGGCCTGCCGGACAAGGAAAAGCTGATCAGCCTGCTCACGGCCATCCAGATCTGCACCCGCTGCGGCAAGTGCAAGCAGGTCTGCTCCATGTGCTATCCCGAGCGCTCCATGCAGTACCACCCGCGCAATAAAAACATGGTGCTGGGCATGCTGCTGGAGGCGGTCTATTATTCCCAGGTCAACAAGGGCCGCATCGACGAGCGCCTGCTCAAATGGCTGCGCGATCTGGTGGAACACTGCACGGCCTGCGGCCGCTGCATGGCCAACTGCCCGGTGAAGATCCCCTCCGGCGAGGTGGCGCTGACCCTGCGCGCCCTGCTGGAGCACGAGGGCGCGGGCGGGCATCCCATCAAGGGCCGCGCCCTGGAGTGGCTGGCGCGCGACATTCCCCACCGCGCGCCCAAGGCGGCCAAGATGGCCTCCCTGGGCCAGAAAATGCAGAACAAATTCCTGGGCTTTGTGCCGGAAGTCTGGAAACGGCGCATGCAGAGCCCGCTCTTTTCCGGGCGCGGGCCCAAGATGGGCTACACCAACCTGTACGAAGCCCTCAAGCTGCACCGGGGTTCGGTTTTCGCCCCGGCCGAACCCGCACCGGGCATGCCCTGCGTGCTGTACTTTCCGGGCTGCGGCGGCGCGCTCTTCTACGACCGCATCGGCATTTCCTCCATCATGCTGCTGCTCAAGGCCGGTTTCGCCGTGGCCGTGCCGCCCCGGCACCTTTGCTGCGGCTATCCCTTGCTGGCCGCGGGCATGGATACGGCCTTTGAGGACAACCTGGCCCAGAACCGCCAGTATCTGGCCTCCATGCTGCGTAATCTGGCCAAGCAGGGCTTTGACTGCAAATACCTGGTTTCAGCCTGCGGCTCCTGCCGGGACGGCCTGGAACGCCTGCGGCTGGAAGAGCAGTTCCCGGACCTGCAGCGCCGGGATGTGAGCCAGCTGGCGCTGCCCCTGCTGGACAAGACGGCCATCCTGCCCGGGGAAGGCCGGGGCCGGGAGCTGGTCTACCACGGAGCCTGCCACTGCGAATGGGCCGACGTGCACAAAATCAAGGGCCAGAAACAGCTGGTCAAGGCCCTGGGCGACTTCAGCGGCCTCAAGGTCAGCCTCAATCCCGGCTGCTGCGGCGAATCGGGCATGGGGGCCATGACCTCGCCGCAGATCTACAACCTGCTGCGCTCGCGCAAGCAGGAACGCCTGGGCAAAGCCTTTGACAACGGCTACGACGGCCCGGTGGTGGTGGGTTGCCCCTCCTGCAAGATCGGCATCGCCCGCAGTCTGATCAAGATGCACGACAAGCGGCCCGTGCTGCATGTGGCCGAATGGCTGGCCGGTCTGTTGGACGGCGAGGACCGGCGGCAGAGTTTCCGCAAAAAGGCCAATGAAACGCGCGGCGAGATCCGCATCATTGAGGTCTAACCGGGATGGGGCGGCCCATCCCGCAGTCATCCGGAGCCGGAAGCCGCTTCGGCCCGTTCTGCTGGCTCCTGCTGCTCGCGCCGCTGCTTCCCTTTGTTTATGCCTTCGGCTTTCTCTTTCCGCGTGGGGATGATTTCGACGAAGTCACCCGGGCCATGTTTCTCTTTGATCTGCCCGGCGGCCTGTACGAGATCGGCCGCGAATGGCTGATCTGGAGCGGCCGCTATACCTATCACTTTCTGGCCGTGTTTCTGGGCAAGGCCGGTGAGCTGCGTCCGGCATACGGTCTGGTCTGCGCGGCGGTGGCGGCCCTGTACGGCCTGGCCGTCTACGGACTGGCCCGCGAGACCGGAGGCGGCGAGCGCATATCCCGCCGCGACGCCGCCTTCTGCGGCTGCTTCGCCGTACTGGCCCTGTTCTGCTGCCATCAGAATCTGCAAACATTCTATATGCTCACCGACGCCCTGACCATGGGCCTGCAACCGACGCTGGCACTCTGTTTTCTCTGGGCGCTCTGCCGTCTCTGGCGCGTGCAGGCCGACGCGGACGCCGTCAAAACAAAACGCGCGCGGCGCGCGGCCATTGCGACCGGCGTGCTGGCCGTGGGCGTGTACGAGCATTCCGCCGCAGCCGTGGCTCTCTGCGCGGGCGCGGCCTGCGTCCTGGCCTGGCGCGCTGACCGCGAGGCCGGAAACAGTCAGGCCGTCGGCACAGGGCGACGCCTGCGGGATTTCCTGCAGGTGGGAGCCTGGTGTCTGGGCGCGCTGCTTTTTTCTTTTCTGGCTCCGGGCAATTTTTACCGCAAAGCGGTGCGCCACATCAGCCCGGACGTGCAATGGCAGCAGCTTTGCGCGGCTTGGGACGAATGGCTGCGCAGCGCCTTCTGGTTTTTCGACGGGCTCTGGCCGTGGGCCGTGCTGGCTCTCGTGGTTTTTCTGCGGCTTGCCCGCCCGGCGGACGCGGGGGGAAAAACCGCTCGCGGCCGCAAGAAGGCGCTGTGGCTGGCCGGCACGGCCATAGTGACCTATCTGCTGCTTTCCGGCGGCCTCACCATACTGCACGCTCTCAGCGACGTGACCATCAGTTCCTCGGACAAACTTCCTGCGGGTCTGAGCCTGTATGCCGCCTGCGCCTTCGGTTTCGCGCTCCACGCCCTGCTCGGGACGGCGAACCCGGCGCCGCATCTGATCCGCCGTCTGCCGCCCTGGCTGCCGCTCCTGGCCCTGGTGGGGGCATTCTGTCTGAGCGGCAATCTGAGCCAGACCTTCGTCAATGCCGTCAACGGCAATATGATGATCCTGGCCGAAACCCTGAGCCGGCGTTACGGCTATCTCGCGGCACTGGGCGCGGCCGAAGCCAAAGCCGACGACGCGCCCAAGTTCGGGCTGCTGGGCGAAATCTACAGGCCCGACGCGCGCAAACGCCGCATTGATCCCGCTCTGCCGCAGGCTGTGGTGCAGGAACTGCCGCCCGCGCCCGTCTTTCCCATTCACATGGGCGAAACCCTGCCCGACGAAGCCGAAGCCTGGCCCAATCTCTGGGTGGCCTGGATGTATGGCGTGGGCGGCGTGCGCAGTGCCCGACCGGACCCCCTGACCGCTGTCCGCAATGTGGGGAACGCCGCCACGCCCACGGTTCTGACAGTACCTCCGGCCCTGCGGGAGCGCGGCGTCAGCGCGGCCTGGCGCGTCCGGGCCCAAGGCGGTCCCAACATCACCTTTGCCGACACATGGCTGGTGCTGCGCGCGGACGGCCCTTTACCCGAAAGCATTGCGGTCTTGCGGCCCAATCCGCCGGACCGGCGGCGTCTTGCCCCCCTGCCCGTCCAAAACTGGCTGCTGACGCGCCTTCTGGAGCAAGACAGCCTGAAAATCGGGTTTTGCGAGCGCCTGACGGGCGAACCGCTGTCTTTCAAAACCAAGCTCTGGCGGACGGCCGGTTTCTACGCCTTTCCTCTGGGCCCGGCCGGGGAGAACTGGCCCGGCCTGTTCCTGAGCCTGGACCGCCGGAACTTTTACCGCCTGCCCGACGCCTGAGAACCCGCGCGTTATGCGTTGCGGAAACGCTCGACCTTGGCGGGCGGCAGATTGCACAGAACCAGATCGCGTTTTTCACAACGGCAACCCGCGCGGCTCAGGGGCGAGCGGCCCCAGAGCGCGTAGGTGAACTGGATGATGCAGCCCTCGTGCGCCGTGGCCGCGCGCATCTGTTGCACAATGGCCGTCTGGAGCGGCGCGGGCAGACTGAGCAGTGGCAGGGAGGAAACAATGGCCGCCACGGGCCGGTTCGCGGGCAGATAGTCGGCAAGACGGGCCGCGTCCCCCCGGATGACGTTCAGATCGGGAAAGCGGCTCCGCAACAGATGACAGAAGGCGGGCAGACGCTCCAGCACAAGCAGGCGTTCCGGGGGCACGCAGGCCAGCAGCGCGCCGGTCACGGCGCCGGTGCCCGCGCCCAGTTCCACCACCAGGCCGTCGCCCGGCGGCAGCATGGCGGCCATGCGCCGGGCCAGATGCGCGCCGCTGGGGCAGACCGCCCCCACGCTGCGCGGCTCACGCGCCCACTGTCCGACAAAGGCCTCCACCCGCCCGAAACGGTCCAGCAGCGGCGCCGGACGCAGACGGGGCAGCATCACGTCCAGGGTCTGCCGGGCAACGCTCCGCGCCGACGCCGCCAGCAGCTCCCGCGCCGCTTGCGTGGACAAAAACAGTTTCATGGCTCGCTCCTTTGAAGAGAACAATCTTCGTGGACAAAACATCGCGCGGAGAGCGTCAGCAAAGCGTCAGGCCGGTTTCCGCCGCGACGGCGCGTCCGGTCCGGCGCAAAAGACGGCGACTGACGCCGCATCGCGCCAAAGCGGACCGCCGCGCCATATCGACATTCCGGCCCGAACATGATACCCGCCAAGCATGTTTAATCTTGATTTCTCCCAAGCTCTCCATACGCTGGCCATCGCCTTGGTGCCCGCCCTGCTGGGCATCATCCTGCACGAAGTGGCCCACGGCTGGGTGGCCGCGCGGCAGGGCGACCCCACAGCCCGCGCCATGGGCCGCCTGACCCTGAATCCCCTGCCGCACATCGACCCCATGGGTCTGCTGGTCTTCGGCCTGACCAGCCTGTCCGGCGCGTTCGTTTTCGGCTGGGCCAAGCCGGTGCCCGTGAACCCGCGTTATTTCCGCAATCCCGCCAAAGGCATGATGCTGGTGGCCCTGGCCGGGCCGCTGACCAACTTTCTGCTGGCCATAGTCTTCGGCGTGGCCCTGAGCCTCACCCTGGCCTTTTTCCCCTTTGAGGCCTGGCGGCAGCACAATCTCTACATTTTCGCCCTGTCCTCGCTCCAGGCCGGCGTGGTGATCAATTTCGGCCTGGGCTGGCTCAACCTCGTGCCCATTCCGCCGCTGGACGGCAGCAAGGTTGTGGCCTATTTTCTGCCGGGAAACACGGCCTGGCGCTACCTGGGCATGGAGCGCTACGGCTTTGTCATTCTTTTACTGCTGCTGTTCACCGGGGCCCTGGGCTACGTGCTGGGGCCGCTGGTCAGCGGAAGCGCCAGGGGGCTGTTCTCCCTTCTGGGCATATTGTAAGCCGACAAGGATAGTTATGAGCAAAGAACTGCGCACTGTTTCCGGCATGCGGCCCACGGGGCCGCTGCATCTCGGCCATTATTTCGGGGTGCTCAAGAACTGGGTGGAGCTCCAGGACCGCGAGGAAGCCTATTTCTTCGTGGCCGACTGGCACGCCCTGACCAGCGATTACGCGGACCCCTCACGTATCCGCCACAATATCGCCGAAATGGTCAAGGACTGGGTGGGCGCGGGCCTGGACCCGGAAAAATGCGTCATTTTCCGCCAGTCCGCGGTCAAGGAGCACGGCGAGCTTTCGCTGCTGCTCTCCATGATCACGCCGGTTTCCTGGCTGGAGCGCAATCCCACCTATAAGGAGCAGCAACAGCAGATCAGCAACAAGGATCTGGGCAACGCGGGCTTTCTCTGCTACCCGGTGCTGATGGCCGCCGACATTCTCATGTACCGGCCACACGGCGTGCCCGTGGGCGAGGACCAGTTGCCGCACATGGAGCTGACCCGTGAAATCGCGCGGCGCTTCAACTATTTTTACGGCGACCTCTTCCCCGAACCGCAGGCCATGCTCACCCCGGCGGCCAAGTGCCCGGGCCTGGACGGACGCAAGATGTCCAAAAGCTACAACAACGGCATCTTCCTCTCCGATGACTTCGCGGGCATTCAAGAAAAGGTGCGCGGCATGTTCACGGACAAGGCCCGCCTGCGCAAATCCGATCCCGGCAATCCCGACGTCTGCAATCTCTTTCCCTATCACGTGCTGCTGAGCAGCCCGGAGGAACAGGCCGAAATCCGCCGGGGCTGTACCTCGGCTCAACTGGGCTGTGTGGACTGCAAGAAGATTTTCCTCAAAAATCTTGAAGCCTTCCTGACTCCCCTGCACGAACGGCGCGCCGCTCTGGACGCCCGTCCGGGCGCGGTGGAGGAAATCCTCGCGGCGGGCAACGAGAAGGCGCGCGCCTTTGCCATGAGCACCATGGCGCTGGCCCGGGAAAAAATGGGGCTGTAAACGCTTGAAGTACGTGGGCGTCGATTACGGTCTGGCCCGCACGGGCCTGTCCGTGTCCGACCCGGAAGGGCGGCTGGCCTTTCCCCTGACAACCCTGCGTCTTGAGGACTATGCGGACCGCAAGGAGTTTCTGGCGGCCCTGGTTGCCGGAATCACCGCGGAGGGCGCCGGGGCCGTGGTCATGGGCCTGCCCTTGCTGGACGACGGCACGGACAGCCTGACCACCCGGCAGGTGCGCAACATCACTGGGCGGCTCAAACGGCGGCTGGATCTGCCCGTCTTTTACATGCCCGAGTTGCTGAGTTCCGAAGAAGCCTGGAGCGATCTGCGCGAGGCCGGTCTCAAGGCCCGCAAACGCAAGGCCGTCCTGGACCAGCAGGCGGCGGTGCGTATCCTTGCTTCCTTTCTGGCCCTGCCGCCCGGGCAACGGAGACCGGCATGAAAACCCTGCTGCGCATTGTGGGCCTGCTGATTGTGCTGGCTCTGGCGGTCTGCGGCTGGCTGTGGCACGAAGCCCGGATCTTTCTGGACAGCGCGCCCGAAAGTCCGGGCCGCGAAATCTATTTTGACGTGACGCCCGGCGCGCGTCTGGGACAGGTTTCCGCCGCCCTGGCCGAAAAGGGCCTGATCACCGACGCCCGCAAGTTCAGTCTGCTGGCCCGCTACAAGCAGTGGGAAAACCGCCTCCAGGCCGGGCGCTTCGCCCTGAACACCGGCTGGACGCCCGAACAGGTGCTGGACGCCCTGGTCAACGGCAAACCCGTGCTCTTCCGGATCACCGTGCCCGAAGGGCTGACCTGGTGGCAGACCGGCCGTCTGCTGGAAGAGGCCGGACTGGTCCGCTTCGCGGATTTCCGGGACGTGATTGCCGATCCGGACTTCCTGCGCCATTACGGCATCCCCTTTGCCACGGCCGAAGGCTTTCTGATGCCGGACACCTATCTGCTCAAAAAGGCAGACGCGCCGGACGACGCCCAACTCAAAGCCCAGACCCGCGCCGTGGCGGGACGCATGGTGGACAATTTCTGGCGCAGGACCGCCGCCGTCTGGCCCGGCAAGGTCAAACCCAAGACCGACGACCTCAAAAAATGGGTGATCCTGGCCTCGGTGGTGGAAAAAGAAACCGCCATTGACGCGGAACGGCCCCGCGTGGCCGGAGTATATCGGAACCGCCTGGCCCGGCAGATGCTGCTTCAGGCCGACCCCACGGTGATTTACGGCCTGGGTCCGGCCTTTGACGGCAATCTGCGCCGCAAGCATCTGGACGATCCGGCCAATCTCTATAATACCTATCAGCGGCCCGGCCTGCCGCCGGGGCCCATCTGCTCCTTCGGCACAGCGGCTCTGGCCGCCGCCGTCAACCCGGAAAACCATGAGTTTCTCTACTTCGTAGCCAAAACCGACGGCGGCGAACACGTTTTTTCCACCACGCTTACGGAACACAACCGCGCCGTGCGCCAGTATTTGCAGAACCGGCGCGGCGGGCGTTAAGATACCGCAACGGGCCGTCTTGGCCCGCGCCCGCAAGCAACGCCAGGAGGCCGTATGAAATATCTGATTGTGGAAGACTTTTCCGGTCAGGCGGTGCCCTTCATTTTCCCGCGCCGGGTGGACCACGGCGACATGCGCGAGCAATTGCCCTACGGCCAGATTCTCTCCGGCGGCGTGCTGGAACTGGGGCCGGAGGGCTTTCTCTGCTCCGGCGGCAACAGTGAGCTGGGCATCAAGGCCCGGCCGGAAGAGGATGCGGCTATTATTGCCGAGGCTCTCCGCCACCGTTAGCTACGGCTTGAATGCCGCCGGTTTCCCAGGCATCCGGATCTTCGCATGGCACAGACAACGCCGAGCCGCATTCCCGGCCTTATTGTGGGCGGCACCGGCAGCAACGCCGGAAAAACCGTCACCACCCTGGCCCTGCTCTGCGCCCTGCGGGCCAGAGGCCTGCGGGTCCAGGCCGCCAAAAGCGGGCCGGATTTCATTGACGCCGCCTTTCACGCCGCGCTGACAGGCGCGCCCGCCGCCAATCTGGACGTCTGGATGTGCCGCGAGGCGCGGCCGGACAGTGGGAAAAGGCCGTTACGCCGCATCCCCCAAGGTCTGGCGCGGGTCTTTGCCCGCATGCACGGGCCGGGCGCGGACGGACGCAACGCGGACCTGCTGCTGGTGGAAGGGGCCATGGGCCTCTATGACGGCGGGACCGGGGGCGCGGGCAGCACGGCCCAACTGGCCGTCCTGCTGGGTCTGCCCGTGCTGCTGGCGCTCAACGTCCACGGTCTGGGCCAGTCCGTGGCGGCCCTGGCCGAAGGCTTTCTGCGGCATCGTCCGGCCTGGACCGCCGACGCGGGCCACCCGGCCTTTGTCGGCATGATCTGTACCCATGTGGGCGGCGAAAAGCACAAGGAAATTCTGCGCCAAGCCCTGGCACCGCTGACGGCGCAAACGGGCGTGCCCCTGCTGGGCCTTTTGCCGCGCGACGGCGCGCCGCAACTGAAATCCCGCCATCTGGGCCTTGTAGAGGCGCGCGAAAGTCTCCCCGGCCTGGATCATGAGAGCTTGGCCGCCTGGCTGGAGACCCACTGCGATGTGCGGGCGCTGCTGCAGGCGTTGGGCGCGCCCCAGAGCGGCCTTCCGGCCAGCCCCCCGCGCGCGGACGCGCCGCCGGTCCGTTTTTTCGCGCCCCGCGTCCGCAGCGGAAAGGCGGCACGGCGGCCAAGGCTGGGCGTGGCCTGGGACGTTGCCTTCAGCTTCTGCTATGCGGATCTGCCCGCTCTGTTGCGGGAACTGGGCGCGGAATTATGTTTTTTTTCGCCGCTCAGGGACGCCGCCCCGCCGTCCGCATGCGACGGCCTGTATTTTCCCGGCGGCTATCCGGAACTGCACGCCTCAGCCCTGGCCGCCAATACGAGCATGCGCGCGGCCCTGCGCACCCTGGCGGAACGGGGCCTGCCCATCTACGGCGAGTGCGGAGGATACATCTATCTGATGCGCGCGCTGCGCCAGGACGGGCGGGACTATCCCATGAGCGGTCTGCTGCCCCTGACCTGCCTGCTGGGCGGGCAACGGGCGGCCCTGGGCTACCGCGCGGCCCGCGCCCTGCCCGGCTGGCCCGCCGCTTGCGCGCCCGGACAGTCCGGCACGGCAACGACCTTGCGGGCGCGCGGCCATGAGTTTCACTACGGCCGTCTGGAGGGGAGGGAACTGCCCGCCGGCTGCGCGCCGCTCTGGCAACTGAGCGACAGCAAGGGCGCGGTTCTGGGGCCGGAAGGCTGCCGTCTGGGCTCCGTGGCCGGTTCCTGGCTGCATCTCTACCCGGAAGGCGCGCGCCGCTTCTGGCGGGCCTGGCTGGCGGGACTGTCCGCCCAAGCGTAATAAGAGGAAACCATGCCTCAGACCATTGAACTGGATCCGGCCGCCACGCCGCAGGACATCGAAAACCGTTCCTTTGCGATCATTGACGCGGAGATTCCCGAACCGCGCCCCTTCCAGGACGGGCTCTGGCAGGTGGCCCGGCGTTGCGTGCACACCCTGGGCGATACGGAGATTCTTGCGGATTTGCGTTTAAGCGGGAAGGGCCTCGCGGCGGGCGTGGAGGCCCTGCGCCACGGCTGCACGGTCTTTACGGACACGCGCATGGCCGCCGCCGGTCTGCCCCTGCGCCGCATGACCCCCCTGGGCGTCACGGTGACGCCGCTCATGGCCTTGCCGGGCCTGGAAGACACGGCCCGAAAGCTGGGCGTCACCCGTTCCCGCGCGGGCGTCGCGGCTGTGGCGGACAGGCTGGCGGGACAGATCATGGTCATCGGCAATGCGCCCACGGCCCTGCTGGCCCTGCTGGAGGCGCTGGAGCGCGGCGCGCCCGCGCCCGCCCTGATTGTGGGCATGCCCGTGGGATTTGTGAACGCGGCCCAGTCCAAGGAGCTGCTCCACCAGAGTCCCTGGCCGCACTTTACCCTGCTGGGCCGCAAGGGCGGTTCAGCCGTGGCCGCCGCCTGCGTCAACGCTCTGGCGGAACTGGCCCTGGCCCGGCGGGAGTAATCTCCCCTTTGTCCGCGCTTTCTCCTTCCGGAAGCGGACGGGGATCTTCCGCGTCCGGCGCGGCGCCGTCCACATCCAGCACCGGCGGCAGCGCCTTGGCGCTTTCCGCCGACACCAGCATGGCGCGCTGCTGATCATTCTGCGGCAAGGGCACGCAGCCCCTGTCCACCAGCACGATACCGGTGCGCTCCAGCACTTCCCGGCGAAAGGCGTATTCCTGCTCCATGCGGCGCTGGCGATAGGCGAACCAGCGCTGGACCAGAAAACAGACGGCCAGCAGGCCCGCCGCGCTGCCCGCGATCCAGGGGATATACGGCGTCAGCGCGCCCCCCAGACTGACCAGGGCGGAAAAAGCCCCGTCCACGAAAAAAAGCCCCGCGCCCAGCAGCAGAATGCCCAGCAGCAGAACCACGGTAGGCGCGTTACGCACCATGGCGTAAAAATGCCGCAAACGCTCGGGCACAGCGGCATTGTCCGCGCCGCCCGGCTCCCCGTCCCGCTCCTCGTCCAGCGTATGGGAAAGCCAGCGGCCCGTAAGGTGCACCACCAGCAGCAGGGCCACGGGCGCAAGCACCGAGGCGAGCGCCCAGACCAGCCAGGGAAAACGCGCCACGGGCGGCCCGCCGGGCGTCTCCGGCGCGGCGTGCATCAGGCCGTAGAAAAAGGACACGCCGCCCACGATCATTTCCACAAAAAGCACGGCGATCAGCAGATAAAACAGCATGTCCTTGTGCTCCCCGGCGTACCAGGGCTGGACGCGGCCGCGCCCGCTCGGCGAGGACGCCATCGCGCGGGCATCCGGCCGGGCCTGGCCGGAGGAATCTTGAGGCGAATGCTCAGGAGAAACTTTCATACCTACCTCAATGCAATATGGCGCAGCATACGTGGCCGCCTCCCATCCGGCAAGCCCCGTGAGACCTCGCGCCCCGGCCCGCCCTTGCCCCCGGCGGCCATCTGGCTTACTTTGTGGCGTACACGCAAAGGGGGCGACATGCATGTTCTGGTAACCGGCGCGGCGGGCTTCATCGGCTATCATCTGGCCCGGCGGCTGCTGGCCGACGGGCACACGGTGGTGGGCATCGATAATTGCAACGACTATTATGACGTGCAATTGAAAAAGGACCGTCTGGCCGATCTGGGCGCCATGCCGGAAGCGCGCGGGCGTTTTCGCTTCGAGCTTCTGGATCTGGCCGACGCGGACGGCATGGCCGGGCTGTTCCGGCGTGAGCGCTTCAGCCATGTGGTCAACCTGGCGGCCCAGGCCGGGGTGCGCTACAGCCTGCTGAATCCCGCCTCCTACGTCAATTCCAATCTGGTCGGTTTCGGCAACCTGCTGGAAGGCTGCCGCCACGGCGGCGTGGAGCACCTGCTCTTCGCCTCCTCCTCCTCGGTCTACGGCCTCAACGCCGCCCGGCCCTACTCCGTGCACCACAACGTGGACCATCCGGTGAGCCTCTACGCGGCCACCAAGAAGAGCAACGAGCTCATGGCCCATGCTTACAGCCATCTCTACCGCCTGCCCTGCACGGGCCTGCGCTTCTTCACGGTTTACGGCCCCTGGGGCCGCCCGGACATGGCCCTGCACCTTTTCACCAGCGCCATTGTGCGCGGCGAACCCATCAAGGTTTTCAATGAAGGCCGCATGCGCCGCGACTTCACCTATATCGACGATATCGTGGAAGGCGTGGTCCGCCTGCTGCCCCTGGCCGCCGCGCCCGACCCGGCCTTTGACGCCGCCGCGCCCGATCCGGCCTCCAGCTCCGCGCCCTGGCGCATCTATAATATCGGCAACAACCAGACCGTGGAGCTCAACGAATTCATCGCCGTGCTGGAAGAAGCCCTGGGCAGAACCGCCGTCAAGGAACTGCTGCCCATGCAGCCCGGCGACGTGGAAGCCACCTGGGCCGACATCGACGCCCTGACCGCCGCCACCGGCTTCGCCCCGGTGACGCCCCTGCGCGAGGGCATAGCCCGCTTTGTGGACTGGTACAAAGAGTATTACAAAATATGAGCACACAGGACATCTCTCCCGCCGCGGACCACATGAGCCAGACGGAAAATCCCTCCGCCTCGCCGCGCAAACCCGAAATTCTCGCTCCGGCCGGGGACGCCTCCTCTTTTCTGGCGGCCCTGGCCGCCGGGGCCGACGCCATTTATCTGGGCCTGAAGCACTTTTCGGCCCGCATGCAGGCGGAAAACTTCGGCCTCACCGAGCTGTCCCGGCTCACGGATCTGGCCCACGCCGAAAACGCGCGCGTCTACGTGGCCATGAACACCCTGGTCAAACCCGGCGAAAGCGCCGCCGCCTACCGGCTGGCCGCGCGTCTGGCCCGCCAGGTGCGCCCGGACGGGCTGATCATCCAGGATCTGGCCATGCTGGATCTGGCCCGGCAGGCCGGTTTCGAGGGCGGGCTGTTCCTGTCCACCCTGGCCAACCTGACCCACCCCGAAGCCCTGCTTCAGGCCAGGGGGCTGGGCGCCGACCGGGTGATTCTGCCGCGCGAACTGTCCATCGACGAGATCCGGCGCATGGGCGAAGCCTGCCCGGACGGCCTTGATCTGGAATGTTTCATCCACGGGGCGCTGTGCTATTGCGTGTCCGGGCGCTGTTACTGGTCCAGCTATATGGGCGGCAAAAGCGGCCTGCGCGGCCGTTGCGTGCAACCCTGCCGCCGGATCTACCGCCAGGGCGGCGCGGCGG
The DNA here is from genome assembly GCF_009696265.1 of Desulfovibrio porci. Classification (NCBI taxonomy): domain Bacteria; kingdom Pseudomonadati; phylum Thermodesulfobacteriota; class Desulfovibrionia; order Desulfovibrionales; family Desulfovibrionaceae; genus Desulfovibrio; species Desulfovibrio porci. Next base: position 118,689 of record NZ_VUMH01000011.1, on the reverse strand, counting down.
CCCAGGCGCTTTTCCGCAATGCGGAAAACGAAGAGCAGGAAGCCGTCCGACGCGACGGAAAAAACGCGCGCACGAGCCGTGACGGCCGGTCCGTCCGCGAGGCCCGCCCCTTTGAGCTTGAAGGGAAGACCGCGCGCCGCGCCCCACGGCCGCCGCGCGGCAAGGAACACAGCGGCCGCTTTTTCTCCTGTCTGGATCTTTCCCTGGACGTGCTGGCCAAGACCCTCCTGGATATTCCCCATCTGGTGTCCTGGAAAATCGAAGGCCGCAAAAAAGGCCCGCATTACGTCTACCATGTGGTTACGGCCTACCGCATGCTGCGCGACAACGTGGGCGACCCCAAGGCCCGCAAGACCGCCGAGGAAATTCTGGAAATGGCATTGGGCCGCCCCGGCAGCCGGGCGCGCTTTCTGCCGCAGAAAAACAACGTGCCCACCACACCCGACGGCCAGACCAGTTCCGGCCTGCTGGCGGGCAAAATCCGCGTGGAACCCGACGGCCGCCTGGTGCTCAAGCCGCATTTCGAGCTGCTGCCGCAGGACTATCTGCGCGTGGGCGTGGAGGACGAACGCTGGCACGCCACCCTGCCGGTGACCCGGCGCATCCCCAAGGCCGGGAGCCTGATCCTGCGCCTGCCCAAGCACAAGACGCCCAAGGCGGGCACGCCGGTCTTTCTCATTGACCGGCGCGAACCCGAGCTGATGCAGTTGCTCAAAGCCTGGCAGGCTCGCCTGGAGGTCCTGCCGGGCCGTCCCAGCACAGCCGTGGACAGCGCCCCCCGCCTGCCCAGCGCTGTGAAATCCCGCCCTAGGGCGGACATGCTGCTGCGCGCCACCCTGCCGCAAGGCCGGGAAACGCGGGGCAGCCGTAATCAGTTGCTGGCGCTCTGGCTCTCGCCGCGCAGCGCGGAGATTTCGCGCACGGTGGCCCCGCGCGTGGCCTGGTGGCTGCCGCCCGTGGTCTGGCCCGAAGAGGAGGACAGCCTGCGCCGGATGATCGCCCGGCTCTGGCGTGACGGCGCGCGCCATTTCGTCTGCAACGCGCCCTGGCAGCGCGGCTTTTTCCCGGCGGAACTGCCCGAGGACGCGGACCTTTTGGCCGGGCCTTTCTGCAACGCGGCCAACGCTCCGGCGCTGGGCGTGCTGGCGGGTATGGGCTTTGCCGGGGCCTTCGTCAGCCCGGAACTGGCCCGCGAGGACCTACTGGCCCTGCCCGGACAGAGCCCCCTGCCGCTGGGCATGGTGCTCAGCGGCTTCTGGCCCGTGGGCCTCAGCCGCTTCGGTCTGCTGGGCGTCAAGGCCAACGAACCTTTTATGAGCCCCAAGGGCGAGGTTTTCTGGGCGCGGCAATACGGCGGCAACATCTGGCTCTATCCCGGCTGGCCCCTGGATCTCACGGCCAAACGCCAGGAACTGACGGCCGCGGGCTACGGCTTTTTCGTCCATATTCAGGAAAACCCGCCCGCCGGATTGCCGGAAGCGCGGCGGCAGGGCTTGTTTAATTGGGACGGCGCACTGCTGTAACGCATTCGAGATTTTTTGCCCGGCTGCTCCAGTCTTCACTTTCCTTGCCGGCGGCAACGATCCCGGATGCGGAACAATGACGTTATACATCACGTCGTAAAAGTCAGACCTTGGTAGTACGGGGAATATATACGCAAGAAAGCATCCGCGACGCCCGCGCCGCTTTCCCGCGCGGTCTGGAGCAGCCCGGCGGGAGCTTGCGCTTCGGTCTGGACGCGTTGTTGCTGGCGGCCTTCGCGGCCCGGCATTGCGAAGAACGCCGCGCGCGTCTCTCCAGAGCGACGCCCCAGGCCTTGAGCCTGTCCGTTGCGGAACTAGGTTGCGGTTGCGGAGCGGCCCTGCTGGGACTGGCCCTGCGCTGCCCCGAGGCGCGCGGGCTGGGCCTGGAGAGGGAGGAAAATTTGCTGGAGGCGGCCCGGCGCAATGCCCGCGAGCTGGGCCTGGAGCAAAGTCTGCTCTTCCGGGCGGCGGACCTTGCGGTTCCGCTGCCGGAACTGGACGGAACGCGCGACATGGTGCTGGCCAACCCGCCCTACGGCCTGCCGGGCCAAGGCCGGGCGTCGCCCTCACTCCTGCGGGAACGCGCCCTGCGCGACGCCGACGCTCTGGGCGTTTTCTGCCGCGCCGCCGCCAGGCTCTTGCGCCACCACGGACATTTTTTCTGCATTTTCGAGGCGCGCTCCCTGCCCCGGCTTTGCGCGGCCTTTGAGGAAGCGCGTCTGGGCCTGCGCCGGATCATTCCCGTGCGTCCCCACAGCCACAGCCCGGCCACACGCCTGTTGGCGCAAACCCGCAAGGGCGCGGCCCCGGAACCGCGCCTGGAGGCCCCGCTGACCCTGCACCGACAACAGCCGGGCCGGGCGGCGCGAACAACCCCTCTCTGGACGGCGCGGGCGCTGGCGTTCTGTCCCTGGCTGGCTGCGGCCACAACATGAGGTTAGACATGAATTTTATTGCGGATCTGCACATCCATTCGCGTTTCTCCCGGGCCACCAGCAAAGCGCTCAATCCCCGGCATCTGGCGGCCTGGGCGCGCTGCAAGGGCATCGACGTGCTGGGCACCGGCGACTTCACTCATCCGCAATGGCGGGCCGAGCTGCGTGAGCAGTTGGCCTTCGATGAAGTCAGCGGCCTCTATCGTCTGAAAGGGGAGCCGGAACAGCTGGCAATTCTGGCCGACGCGCAGCCCCGTCCCCATGCGGGCAGGCAGGGGCCGCTGTTCTGCCTTCAGGCGGAAATCAGCTCCATTTACAAGCGCCACGGCAAGGTGCGCAAGGTGCACAATCTGGTCTTTGTGCCCGATCTGGACGCCGCTGACCGCCTTTCCGAACGTCTGGCCCAGATCGGCAATCTCAATTCCGACGGGCGGCCCATTCTGGGCCTGGACTCGCGCGACCTGCTGGAAATTATGCTGGAAACCGTGCCCCAGGCCGTGCTGGTGCCCGCCCATGTCTGGACGCCCTGGTTCGCCCTGTTCGGCTCCAAGTCCGGCTTCGACCGGCTGGAGGACTGCTTCGCCGACCTCTCGGAACATATTTTCGCCCTGGAGACCGGCCTCTCCTCGGACCCGGCCATGAACCGCCTCATCAGCCGCCTGGACGGCTATGTCCTGATCTCCAATTCCGACGCCCATTCCGGGGCCAACCTGGGCCGCGAAGCCAATCTTTTCGCCGGACCGCCCTCCTACGCGGGCATGTTCACGGCCCTGCGCGCGGCAGCCCGGCGCGAGCCGCAGGACAGCCTGGACTGCCGCTTTCTAGGCACCATGGAATTCTACCCCGAGGAAGGCAAATACCATCTGGACGGCCACCGGGCCTGCAATGTGGTGCTGGAACCGCGCGAAGCCCTGGCCCTGAACAATATCTGCCCGGTCTGCGGCAAGCCTTTGACCGTGGGCGTGCTGCATCGCGTGTTGGAACTGGCCGACCGCGAGGCTCCGGCTCAATTGCCGCTGGAGCCTGAAGCCCGGCCTTTGATCCCCCTGCCGGAAGTGGTCGGCGAAATTCTGGGCGCGGGCTCCGGCTCACGCAAGGTGCAGGAACGCTACAGCCGCCTGCTGCGCGAGCTGGGGCCGGAACTGGACATCCTCTGCCATTTGCCGGAAGCGGACCTCCGCGCCCACTGGGAGCCTCTGGGCGAAGCCGTGGCCCGCATGCGGCGCGGTCAGGTGATCCGCCAGGGCGGCTTTGACGGTCAATACGGCGTGGTGCGCGTGTTTGAACCCGAAGAATTGCGCGACGTGCGCGGCGGCGGCCAACGCCTGCCGGGATTGGCCCGGCCCGGACGCCCGCGCAAAAACGCAACGGCAACGGCCCCAGCGCAAGGCGGCGCCGCCGACAACTCCCTCTCGCTTCTGAGCCTGACAAAAGCCGCGCCGGAACAGAAAAGCGACGTGGTTCCCGCGCCCGTTGCGGCGGCTTTTTCCGACGAACAAGACGCGGCTCTGCGTGCCGGTCCCGCTCCGGTTCTGATTCTGGCCGGTCCCGGCGCGGGCAAAACCCGCGTGCTCATCGGCCGTCTGCAACGGCTGCTGGAAGAAGGCGCGCGGCCCCAGGAACTCCTGGCCGTCACCTTTACCCGCCGCGCCGCCGGGGAACTGCGGGAACGTCTGAACGCGGCCCTGCCTCAGCTCGCCGCCCTGCCGCAATGCGACACCCTCCACGGCCTGGCCTGGGGCGAACTGCGCGCGGCCGAACCGCAAAGCCTGCTCCTGGCCGAGGACGCGGCCTTCCGCCTGTTCGGCGCGGCCAATGCGGATGTACCCGCGCGGCGGCTGCGCACGCTCTGGGATACCCTGAGCCTGGCCCGCGAAAGCCTGAATGAGCCGACTCCGGGCAGCGAACTGGCGGAAGCCGCCGACCGCTACCGCCGGCGTAAAAACGCCCGGAGCCATATGCGCTATGTGGACTACGCCGACCTGCTGGACTGGCTGCTGGCGCACGCTCCCGAACTGAACGGGCGCTGGCGGCATGTGCTGGTGGACGAGGTGCAGGACCTTTCACCCGTGCAGCTGGCCGTGATCCGCGCCCTGCTGCCGTCCGGCGGCCAGGGCTTTTTCGGCATCGGCGACCCGGATCAGGCCATCTACGGCTTTCGCGGGGCCACGGGCCAGAGCGAGGCTTCTTTGCGGGCCTGCTGGCCGGAGCTTGCGGTGCACAGGCTGGGCCGGAGCTACCGCGCCAGCCAGGACGTGCTGGACATGGCCCAGAACCTTTTGCAGGGCCGGGGGCAGTGCGGCCTGTTGCGCGCGGCCCGGCCTCTGCGGGCCCAGTTGCAGCTCTTCGCCGCGCCGGACGAGCGGGCCGAAGCCCGCTGGCTGGCCGGACGCGTGCAGCGGCTTATCGGGGCCACGGCCCACACCTTGCTGGATCAGGCCCAAAAGCGCGCCGACGCCACTGAGCTGGACAACAGCCTGTCGCCGGGGGACGTGGCTGTGCTGGTGCGGCTCAAAGCCCAGATTCCGCCCCTGCGCGCGGCTCTGGAACAGGCGGGCGTGCCGTGCGCGGCCCCGGCGCAGGAAGAGTTCTGGCAGGAACCGGTCTGCGCCCGCTTTCTGGCTCTGGCCGCCGGACATTGCGGTTTTGCGGACATTTTGCCGGCCCCGCCGGAGCAGGCGGACGCGGCGGAGCGGGACACGGCCCTGCCCTGGCCCGCCGGGAACCTGCCCAAACCGCAGGACATGGCCGCCTGGCTGGACGCGCAGGCCTGGACCGGCGAACTTTTTTGCCGGAGCCGCCAGTGGCGCTCGCTCTGCCGTCTCTGGCAGGAATGCGGCGGCTGGCAGGCCCTGTTCCAGCGGCTGGCCTGGCTGCACGAGGCGGAGTTGGTGCGCGCCAAAGCCGAGCAGGTCCAGATTCTTACCCTGCACGCCTCCAAGGGACTGGAATTTCAGGCGGTCTTTCTGCCCGGCCTGGAAAGCGGCCTGCTGCCGCTACGGCGGGAACTGCTGTTTGAAAAAGAGGCTGCGGAAGCAGAGGGCCCAAGCAATCAGGCGGCCCGTGACGCCCGACTTGTGGAGGAACTGGCGGAGGAGCGGCGTCTGCTCTATGTGGGGCTGACCCGCGCCGCGCGGGCATTGTTTGTGAGCTATTGCGCCCGGCGCACGCTGTACGGCAAAAAACTGCGCCTCGCGCCTTCGCCCTTTTTGGCCCAGATCCGCGACTTCTGCCGCCAGAGCACGCTGACGCCGCACACGCGCAAATCAGAAGAGCATCTTTCGCTCCTGTCCGGGCTGGATGAATGACGATTACCGCTCTTTGAAACGGCACGGATTCCGGCAAGCCCCGCTTTCACCTGAAGGAGCGGGGCTTGCTATCTATGAGCAATACTTCCGTTAAATCAGAAAAAAAAGACGCGTCTGTCCCCCCTCTGCGCGCTTTTGATTGATGCGCCGTTGAAATAACGGTAGACTATGGGAAAGAACACTGACAACGGCAACTGGTGCGCATTAACGTTAGAAAGCTATATTTCGGGCATTCGAAAACGTCCGCTTCGATGCTTAACAGTGTAAAGACATTATGGTTACGCCTTCATATATAACTGGTCTTTCCCCGCGCCTGAAAGGAGGTGTTCCAATGCATTCGGAATCAAAACCGTTCCTTGCGCTTCTCGTGCTGCTGTTGTGCGCCGTCGTCGCGCCGTCACTCGCGTCCGGCGAAGGAATAAAGCCCTCCGGCACGGCGGCTGTGAAGGCTACGGCCAAGGAAGACTGTCCGGAAAAGGGCGAGAAGAAGCTGACCGCCGCCATTGACGGCAAAAACATGGCGTACACGGTCAAGACCGGCCTTACCCCTATCCTCGACAAAGACGCCGGGGAAACGGCATACATCTTTTCCGCCTCATACATCCTGGACGGCGGCCCTCGCGAACGCCCGGTGATGTTCCTCTTCAACGGCGGTCCCGGCTCGTCATCGGCCTTTCTGCAAGTCTGCGCCTTCGCGCCCATGACCGTTCCGGGAATAAACCACGGCCTGGAAATGGCCGCGCCGCCGTATAAATTGCAAGCGAATCCCCATAGCCTGCTGGACGTGGCCGACATGGTCTTTATCGACCCGGTGGGCACCGGTTACAGCCGCATGGCGAAACCGGACAAGGAGGGCAAGGAAGGAGAAAAAAAAGAACCGGTGAAGATGGACGCCTATCTGGGAGTGCAAGGCGATCTCGAATCAATGGTGGAATTCGTCCGCATGTGGCTTACCGAAAACGATCGCTGGGGAGCGGAAATCTACTTGGCCGGCGAAAGTTACGGAGGGCTGCGCGCGGCCGGAATGGCCGGGATAATGGGGCAGCAAATCGGTGTCGCGCCCTCGGGAATCGTGCTGATATCCCCGGCCCTCTCCTATCAGGACACCACGTCCGGCCTGGACAACAACGTCACGCCCTTTGTGAACAGGATTCCGTCGATGGCGGCGGCGGCGCAGTATCACAAGCGCCTCGGCGGCGCGCTCAAAAATCTGTCCCGCGACGAAGTTGTGGAGCGAGCCGTCCGCTGGGCCGCGGAACGCTTTGAACCCGCCCTGCGAAAAGGCAACAGGCTGGAACGCGGGGAACGCGAAACGCTGCTCCGCGAGCTTTCGGAATTCACCGGCATTCCGGTGCGGGAGCTTGACGCGCAGGACATGCGCATGGAAGCGTCTGAATTTTCCGCCCAGCTTCTCCGTGACGAAAAAAAATTCGTCAGCATATACGACGCACGTGTCACGGCGCCGGGGAGCGCATGGAGCATGGACGAAGACCCGATGTCAAACATCGTCGGCGAACCGTGCAGGACAGCCTTCATGCGCTTTTTGACGGAAACGGTGGGCATCAGGCCGAAGCGCCCGTATCTGTTCACCTCCTTCGAGATAATCCAGACGTGGGATTTCACCTTGGGGAACAAAGGACGCGAGGGCTTCGTCTCGACGAACGTTTTTTTGGCGAAGGCGATGCGACGGCTGCCGTTTATGCGGGTATATCTGGCCATGGGCCGATTTGATCTGGTCACGCCGCCGGAAAGCGCCCTCAGCAGCCTGTCGCGCATGGACGTCCCGGAAGGCCTTCTGGAGCGGAATCTGACGAGCCGGTACTATGAGGGCGGGCACATGATGTACACGAACCCCGAGGCGCTGAAAGCGTTGAGCAATGATCTTCGCGTATGGATTTCAGGGAAAAAATAAGCCCACCGCCAGCCGGATCGTGTTTGTTGTATAAACTCTTCGGCGACGTCCGGCGAAGACTTTCCGCGCGGAGCCGCCGCAATCAAGATCGCCTGTCCTTCACTGGCGTAACGCGGCGCAATCGCCAGAGGAGCTGTTGCGCCGCCTGCGCGCCTCAGGCGACACAGCGATATATCCAGTGCGCGAAGCGCTCCGCCGGGCCTTCCGCAAAGAGCTTGAACAGGAGCGTGAAGGCATAATTGACCGGAACGGCCGTCGCCAGCGTCAGGGTCAGCGCCGGGACGTAGGATAGCCCCTGTCCCTGCACGGCGAGAAAAAACCAGGCCGAGAAAGACATCAACACGGTAAAGTGCGTCAGCACCAGAGCAAAGGAAAGCTCTCCGGCGCGGACGAGCCAGGAACGCGAGAGCAGCTTTTGCAGCGCCGCCGAGCGGGCGCAGCCCAGAAGCAACAGAAATGCCCCTATGCCAAACAGGGTCTGCTCCGTCAGACCGGACGGCAACAGAACTTCCGGAAAAATGCCCGCAACCAGACCGGCCAGCGCCAGCAGGCCGCCCCAACGTCCGCTTTGCGCAGCGCCGCCGCGGGCCGCCAGCACATCGGCGGCGGCCAGACCCCCGAGAAAGGCGGTATATACGGGCGCGGTGAAGCTCAGCAGGAAAAAGGCCGCGTAGACCCAAAAACGCCGTCGCAACGAACCGAAAAAGAGCAGCGCGCCGTACGAAAAATAGGAGCCGAAAAGGATCACATTCATGCACCAGAGCACGCTGCAATAATCGGAATTGCCGTTCCACAGCGCATCAAAAAGCCCGTTGGCCAGCGCGCCCGTCCAGGACAGCGGGGCCGTATAAAAAGCCCTGTCCCAATTGTTATCAAGATGCGCGGCAAGATCCTGATTGAAAAAGCCGCCGCAGGCAAAGACCGCATAGGCGCAAAGCGCACAGACCAGCACCGGCGGCATCAGGCGGAAATAGCGGACGACAGCCTGCCGTTTGACGCTCTCGGCCTTGCCGTTCTGAAAAAAACGCAATGCGGGAAGAAAAGCGATGACGGCAAAAAAGACATAGAGCGGGAAAGAACCGTTGCTGAGAATGGAGTAGGGAAAATAGCGGAAATAGTAGCCCGCCCGCTCGGCCTGCGGAATGCCCGACTCCCAGCCGATATAGCCGAAAGCCGCAAAAGCCAGCAGATAATGGAATAGACAGATCCAGATGCCGCACAGGCCCTTCAATCCGTCAATATAGGCAATGTGGGCGCTGGTCCCGGTCCGTGCCTGTGCCATGGCGGCATTTCCCTCCAGATGAAACACTCCGGATCACCGCGGCGGCGTCCAGCGAAGAAAGCGCAGACGATGACATCCGTCGCTGTTCCGCAAGCAGACACAAAGACAACCCGCCTGCACTGCCGGAGGCAGAGCACGGCGGGAACAAAGGGAAACACGGACTCCCTGATTTTCTTCAGGATTCCTGTCTGTTATTCCTCAAGCCAGGAATCGTCTTCCAGAACCTTGTAGCCGCGCACCGTAAGGTAGAAGACGCCGTCCGCCTCTTCCACCAGACCGGTGACCTCCACAGGCACGCTGACCTCGCCGGCCAGATCCACTCCGGCTCCGCGCGGCATCACGCGGTATTCCATATCGTCCTGCACCACGGCCACTTTGGCCTGGCGCTCATCCTGCGGCACAGCCGCGACATAGCCTTTAACAGTAACGGGACTCTTGTTCATGCGCTGACATAGCCTCTGCAAGCCTTTTTTTTGGGCTATAGCGCCTTTTATGGCATGAGGCAAGAGAAGCGGGGATACAAATCGGCTTATGGCGCGGCCTGCGGCCATTTTTTCCATGGGCCCGCGACTGTCCTTCCGGTTCAGACATGATATTTCTTGATCAGCTCATACCAGTGTCCGCGTGAAATGCCCGCCAGACCGGCGGCCCGGCGGACGTCGCCCGCACTCACGGCCATGACCCGGCGCACATATTCCTCTTCGGCGCGGGCTTTCCAGTCGCGCAGGCTGGGCAGTTCCCCGGCGGCGCTTCCCGCGAGGCCCGGGCCGTCGCCTCTCAGGTCCGCCGTGGCCGCGTCCCGGGCCGGGGGCGGCACAGGTTCCGGACTCTGCTCCCGCCCCCGGCTCACCCGGTGCCGGGCCACGGCCACCCGCATCTGGGTGGGCAGGTGTCCGGGCAGAATCAGATCGCCCTGTCCGGCGGCCAGACAGGCCCGTTCCAGTGCGTGGATCAATTCGCGCACATTGCCGGGCCAGGGATATTCCATCAGCATGTCCAGCACGGGTTCGGCCAGGACCTTTTCCGGCAGATCGTTGCGCAGGCAGAAGGCGGTGACGGCCTGACGGGCCAAAGAGGGAATTTCGTCGCGGCGTTCGCGCAGGGGCGGAATCACAATGGTAATGCCCTGAAGCCGGTAGAGCAGATCGCCGCGAAACTGCCCGCTGCGCGCCATACCCTCCAGATCGCGGTTGGTGGCGGCCACCAGCCGGAAGTCGCTGTCCACCTCCTGCACCTCGCCCACCGGGCGGAAACGGCGCAACTCCAGAGCGCGCAGAAACGCACCCTGCATGACCAGGGGCAGATCGCCCACTTCATCCAGAAAAAGCGTGCCCTTGTGCGCGGCCAGCAAAAGCCCCTCACGGGCGCGCTCCGCTCCGGTGAAAGCCCCGCGGCTGTGGCCGAAGAGATGGCTCTCGACCAGGGTTTCCGGCAAGGAGGCGCAGTCCACGGTCACAAAGGGCTGGGCCGCGCGGTTGCTGTTGCGGAACAGGGCCTTGGCGAACAACTCCTTGCCTACCCCGGTTTCGCCCAGAATCAGAACATTGACCTCGCTCTGGGCGGCCTGGGCCAGCAGTTTGAGGGCCTGCGTCATGCCCGGCCCGGAGCCCAGAATATGCCCGCTGTCCACCTTGAGCGCCGCCGGACCGGGCTTGCGGCCCTGACGGAAGGCCAGAATGTGGCGCAGGCATTGTTCAATGTCGCGGATTTGCAGGGGCTTGGTCAGAAATTCCCAGGCCCCGGAACGCAGGGCGGCTTCCGCCGCGTCGCCGTCGCCGTGTCCGGTGATGATGACGATATCCGGCTCATCGGGGAGATGGGCGAATTCGCTCTGAAATTCAAGGCCGTTGCCGTCCGGCAGCCAGGCGTCCAGCAGCACCACGTCCACGCCCTGACGGCCCAGGCTGAGCCCGTCCTTGAGCGTGGAGGCGCAGACGGCTTCATGACCCATGCGCGCGCAGACCACTTCCACCATGGTGCGCATCAGGGCCTCATCGTCCACCACCAGTATACGCGCCATTATGCTCTCCCCCGCTGATCGGCGGCCGAAGCGGCCGACCCGTTTTCGTCCGCGTCGGCGGCGTCCAGCAGCGCCAGGGCCTCCCGCATGGCATGGACCAGTTCGGCCGCAGCCGCGGCCAGATGCGCATCTTCCGCTTTTTCCGTCTGAGAGGCCGTGGCGTGCAAGCGCATCAGCCGCATGGTGCCCGCCGAATTCTTGCAGGCGTGGACCAGTCGGCGGACGCATTGCGCATCTTTGACTGATGCGGCTCCCTCCAGCTGCGTCAGCATCTTCCGCAAATCCTCACGCAGCACCGCAAGCAAACGAGCGAAAATCTCCGTATCCCCGTCCATGGCGGCCAGAGCGGCCTCACGCTCCCAGAGCGGAACTTCATCTGGGGTATGGTTTTTTTCCAGCATGGGCGCGCGCTCCTTTTCATCCTCTTCTCTGCCGCACTGCGCTTGGAGCAAGGCTGCGAGACGTTGGCGCAGCAAGGCGAAGGATGCCGGCTTCAGCAGAATGACGTCGGGCCGCAGGTCGCGGCAGCGCTCTTCGGCCTCATTATCCAGGGCGGCCGTGTACAGAATTACGCGCTGATCCGGAGTAGCGCCGGTTTGTCCTTGGCGGATGCGTCGCAACACCTCCAGGCCGTCCGGCGCGGGCATGCGCGCGTCCAGCAGCACCACATCCCAAGTCTGGCCGTCCGGCCTTGCAGCGGCGTCATTCAGAGCGGCCAGGGTCGCCTGGCCGTCGGCCGTCATCCGCACCAGCGCGCCCTCCCGGCGCAGGGCCTGCTCCAGAAAATAGCGGGCGGCCGGATTGTCCTCGGCGGCCAGGATGCGGCGGCCCGCCAGCGGACCGGCGGCTGGCGCAATGCTTCTGTCGTCCGGCGGCGGACAGCCGCATTCTTCCGATCCATTGGTTGCGTCCGCGCTTTGCCGGTCTTCGCGCATCACCACTTCCAGCGTGAAGCATGAACCCCGGCCCGCGCTGGAAGCGACCCGCACGTCGCCGTTCATACGCCTGGCGATAGTCCGGGCGATGTTCAGGCCCAGGCCCGTACCCGGCTTGTCGCCCGCGTGCGAACCTCGCTGAAAGCTCTCGAAAATCCGCTCCAGTTCGTCCGCCTGAAGGCCCGGCCCGCTGTCCCGTACATGCAGCCGCAGAGCAAGGCGGTCCGAGCGCGTGTTTTCCGCTTCCACTTCCAGCCGCACAAAGCCTTTTTCAGTAAACTTGACCGCATTGCTGATAAGGTTGCCCAAAGCCTGGCGTAAGCGGAAGGCGTCGCCATAGAGGTTGTCCGGCGTTGCCGCCGGCAGGTCCAGCTCCAGCCGCAGGCCCTTGGCTTCGGCGGCGGGACGGTAGAGTTCAAGGCATTGAGAAAGTGCGGCCCGCAGGCTGAAAGAGCTTTTATGCAGCGTCAGAGAGCCCTGCTCCAGAGCTGCATAGTCCGTGATGTCGCTGACCATTTCCAGCAAAGCCCCACCGGCCCGGATCAGATAGCGCAGAGCGCGCTTTTTTTCCGGCGCGGCGGCGTCGCTGCGCTGCAACAGTTCGCTCATGCCCAGAATAGCGGTGAGCGGCGTGTGCATGTCATGACTCAGCCGGGCCATGAAAGCGCTTTTCATGCGACTGGTTTCCTCGGCCTGCCAGCGACGCCGGGCCAGATTGAGGGTCAGCCCGCCGATGGCCAGCACGCCTGTGAGGCCCAGCAGCGCATAGAGAAGGCGCATATTGGCCTCCTGCCTGGCCGCGTTGCGCAGATACGGTGCGGCGTCCTGACTGACGCTGATGCCGCCGAGCACCTCGCCCACGCGGCTGTCCACATGGCAGCGCAGACAGCTTTGCTGCGCCACCAGCACGGTGAGCAGGCGCAGGCGGCCCTGCCCGTTCTCATCCGGCGGACTGAAAATTTCCTGGCGCCCCTCGGTGCATTCGATGAGAGCCTCACCCTCCCAGGCGTCGGACTGATTTTCCGGCCGCAGGGGCTTGCGTCCGATAATGGCGATGCTGATGCCCGGCCAAGTGCTGCGTTCGGCAAGCTGGCGGCTCATATAGGCGGGATTCATCAGCACCAGGGTGCGGCCGTCGGCGGTTTTCAGCGTGCGTTCGTGGGGCGGCAGCCAGGGATTGGGCCTGCCGTACTCGCTTTCCGGCACATAGACCCCGCCGTGCGCCGCGTTCCAGTTGCGCGCGTCCAGCAGTTGTTGGGCCACGGTGGAAAGACGGGTACGCTCCAGTTCCAGGCGGTGGCTTTCATCCACATGCGCGGCGTGCCGGTAGAGGCCCAGAGTCAGGCCCAGCCAGAACAGGCTGGCCAATACGGGCAGCCAGAACAGGCTGGCCAATACGGGCAGCCAGAACACGCGGAGAAGTCTCCCGGCTGAGGGATGCGCCATGTTTCCTCCGATGCGGAATGTGGGCGGGATTGTCAGCTTTTTCTGATTTTTTGTCTTTTTTTTCTGAACAACACAAGTATGCTATTGGTAGGCATTATATATTTGTCCAAAACTACCTGTCTTTACATGATTTATTTTTTCGTACTTTTTATCTTGTCCTGGCATGTTTCTTGATTCACAAAAAGGATAACGCCGTCATAGGGACGGCAATGACGGAGTGAGTGAAGGAGGCTTCTATGGGAACACCCCGCAATGGACCCTGGCTTAAATGGCTGTTGGGCGGCGTTGCGGTGGGCGTGGTGCTTTTCGGCGTGTTGGCCTATGCCATGACGGCAACGGATCAGCGCCCGTTCTGCGCCAGTTGTCACATCATGCAGGAGGCGGCCGTGACCCACAAGCTGGGCACGCACGCCGATCGTTCCTGTAATGAATGCCACGCCCCGCACAACCTGCTGGCCAAGCTGCCGTTCAAGGCGCAAGCGGGCCTGAGTGACTTCATGGGCAATCTGTCGGGCAAGGACGTGCCGTATCCGGCCAGTGTGACTACGCGCGACGTGGTCAATGAAAACTGTAAGGCCTGTCACGCCCAGACCAACGTCAACGTGGCCAGCATGAACGCAAAACCTTATTGCGTTGACTGCCACCGCAATGTGGCCCATATGCGCCACAAGCCCATCAGCACAAGGACGGTAGCGTATGAATAAGCATATTTGCAGTATGGCTCTGGCCGTATCGGCGCTGCTGGGAGCGGCGCTGCTCAGCGGCTGCAATGATGTTTCGACGGAACTGAAGGCGCCCACCTACAAGACCAACATCAAAGCGGATGAAACCCGCATGTCGGCGTTCAAAGCCGAATTTCCCGATCAGTACGCCTCGTACCAGAAAAACAACGAATCCGAGGTGATGACCGACTACAAGGGCTCCATTGCCTATCACAAGAACGACAACGTCAATCCCCTGCCCAAGGGCTTCAAGCACGCCCAGCCCTATCTGAAAAATCTCTGGCTGGGCTACCCCTTCATGTACGAATACAATGAAACCCGCGGCCACACTCATGCGGTGGAGGATTTTGTCAACATTGACCGGCTGAACCGTTACGGCGCCGACGGCAAGGGCTTGATGCCCGCTACCTGCTGGAACTGCAAAACGCCCAAGATGATGACCTGGATCAAACAGTACGGCAACGACTTCTGGTCCAAGGACGTCAACGAATTCCGGGGCAAGGACAAGATCGACGCCAAGGAAGAGAGCATTTCCTGCTCCACCTGTCATGATCCCCAGACCATGGAACTGCGGCTTTATTCCGAACCGCTGCAGGATTGGCTGAAGCGCACCAACCAGGACTGGAACAAGCTTTCCCGCAACGAAAAGCGCACCCTGGTCTGCGCCCAGTGTCACGTGGAATACTACTTCACCCATCCCGACAACGGCCCCAAGCTGCGTCCGGTCTTCCCGTGGGACAACGGCTTCAACCCCGAAGACATGTACCAGTACTACAAGGGCCACGGCAAAAAGGACGCCAACGGCAAGCCCGGTCCTTTCGCGGACTTTGTGCATGCCGCCTCCAAGGTGCCGGTGATCAAGATGCAGCATCCCGACTTTGAAACCTTCCAGGACGGCCCGCACGGCGCGGCCGGCGTTTCCTGCGCGGACTGCCACATGCCCTACCAGCGTGTGGACGGGAAGAAGATGTCCAGCCACTGGATGACTTCGCCCATGAAGGACAAGGAAATGCGCGCCTGCCGTCAGTGCCATGCCGACAAGACGCCGGAATACTTGCGCCAGCGGGTGATCTACACCCAGCAGAAGACGTTTGACCAGCTGCTGAAGGCCGAAGCGCTTTCGGTCAAGGCCCATGAGGCCGTGCGCCTGGCCAACAGCTATGACGGCGAACGTGCGGCCGATTACGACGCCCTGATGACCGAGGCCCGTGAAATGGTTCGTAAGGGCCAGCTTTTCTGGGATTACGTCTCCGCTGAGAACAGCGTGGGCTTCCATAATCCGGCCAAGGCTCTGGACACGCTGATGACCTCCATGGAATGCAGCCAAAAGGCCGTGGACCTTGCCGGTCAGGCCACTCATTACGGCATTGCCCCGGCGCTGGCCGGGGATATCGAAAAGATCGTGCCGCCTATTCTTGAAATGAGCCGCAAGCTGCAGCAGGACCCCGAATTCCTGCAGAAGAATCCCTGGACAAAGCTGCTTCCCGTGCTGCCCAAGGCTGATCAGGTCTGGGACGGGCAGGAGCGCCTGACCTCCACCAAGTAATTCTTCGGACGCTGAAAACGCGCATGAGATGAGAGGCCCCCGCACTGCGGGGGCCTCTTTTATGTCCCGGACAGCGTTTTCACAAGTTTTTTCTGATTTTGGCTTTTCCATTAGCTGTTTGTATTGCTTTTTTCACTTAAGTTTTTCTGTGATATGCCGAAAGGATCAATAGTGATATTTTGAGAGATGGCTTTAATACAGTTTTAAAAATTTTCTATACATTATTGAGACAGTTTATGGAGAGAGAACACCACACATCCACGCACTTCTGGCGCGTTTGCGTTCTCGGGCCGCTGTTGGCGGCGCTGTTGACGGGCTGTGGTTTGTTCCGACCGGCGGATAATGGTCCGACGCCCGTTAAAGCGCAAAAAGTGGTACATACCGCCTACAGCCAGATGGGCAAAAAATATCGACTGGGCGGCGCCTCACCTCAAAAAGGCTTTGACTGCTCGGGTCTGATCTGGTGGGCCTACCGTCAGAACGGTCTGAATGTGCCCAGAATCACGGTGGATCAGGCCCGGGCCGGGCAGTCCGTGCCGAAAAATCTGGCCCGTCCCGGCGACATTGTGGTTTTCCGCACCGGGCAAAGCCCGCGCGGTCTGCATACCGGCATTTACGCCGGCGGCGACTCTTTTATCCACAGTCCGCGCCGGGGCGAGCGCGTGCGCATGGAAAGCATGAACATTCCCTACTGGCGCAGCAAACTGATTTCCGTGCGCCGAGTCGTGCGCTGAACCACATTGCGTTTATTGATGTTAAGCCCCGCACCCTTTGGCGCGGGGCTTTTTTCGCAAGTACGCAGCTTGCTATCATAGATTGTTTGAAGTATGTCTGGAAAATAGATTAGGGGATTTGCGCCTGCCGCTATTGCGTTTTGTTGCGCATGACGTCTGTTTTTCCAGCCGTCCGGGCTCAACAGCAAGGTAATCCGCGTTTTTTCAGCACGCGGGCAGCGCAATTATTGAAAATAAAATATCTTCAACGGCAAATCGCTCTGGATATTCCACCACAGCAATGCTGCGATACGCTTGCAGGAGGCGTCATGGCGCGCACGGCATCACGGACCGAAGGCCTTCTGAGCATTGCGGATATTTCCCGCCATTTTTCCCTGCCGGAATCCACAACCCGCTATTACTGTAAACGCTTCGCGGCCTTTATCCCCAGTGTGGGCGAAGGCCGCCGACGGCGCTACCGACCGGAAACCCTGGAAGTTATTGCCGCCATACTGGAGCAGATGCAGACTTCCCGCACGGCGGCCGCTGTGGAAAATACGCTGCTGGCCCGCTTTCCCCGTAACGCTCTTGCTGTTCCCGAGCCTGAGCCCTGCCCGGTCCGGCAGGTGGAGAATTTGGTTGCGGAGTTGCTGCCTACAGCGGCCCTGCAGCTTCTGGAGCGTCAGACCCAGGCCCTGGAGAGCATTGCGCAGCTCATGCATGCGGTGATTGAACGCCTGCCGCAAACCGGAGCGGCGGCGTCTGAAACAGCACGCGAGAATCAGCAATTGCGTAGTGATGTGGAAAATCTGCGCGTTCTGCTGCATGCCTCGGAAAAAACCCAACAAGCGGATCTGGATCAGCTGCGGGCCTGGATGACCAGGGTAATTCAGCGACGGGACAAAACCGCTCCGGCGGACTGACAGCAACAGCATTCTCTTTTTGCGGCATTGCTGAACGGATATTTCCATTGTGGCGGAATCAGCACCGCCTTTTGAAGGGGCTCCATCAAAACCACCCGCATAGCGGGTAGTTTGCTCCAGCCCTATAAGGGCTTGTTACCGGCCAGCGTCTAAAGGCGCCGGCTTTCACTTTGTTCAAGCCCAGAGCCCTTGCCGCCTTGGCCTACCCCTTGAAGGGGTCTTGGTATTCTCGTGGACTCAACCTGTCTTGCATAATGTCATGCTTCTCTTGCTGCTAAATATATTTTTTAATCGTTGTCTCATTGAGTCCGACTGTGCTCACATAATACCCTTCGGCCCAGAATTTTCTGTTGCCAAACTTGTACTTAAGATTTGCGTGCTTATCAAAAATCATCAACGAACTTTTTCCTTTCAGATACCCCATAAAATTCGATACACTCATTTTTGGTGGAATAACCAGCAGATGCACATGATCCGGCATGAGATGGCCTTCCAAAATTTCAACACCTTTGTATCTACAAAGGTCTCGAAGAATTTCTTTTATGCTGTCACGTAATTGGGAAAATATTATTTTTCTTCTGTACGTTGGTGTGAATACGATATGATACTTGCATAGCCATTTTGTGTGCGCTAAACTTTGGACTCGAGTTCCCATATAAAAACACCTTTCCCTTAAAAGTTACGATGGGCCTGAACAACTCTATCGTATGGGAAAGGTGTTTTTTTGTGTAACACATTATCGCCACCCGCGTAGCGGGTGGTTGCTTGTTTTGCGCACTACGTGCGCTCAACTGGCTAAAGCCTATAACAACACAGGGCGCATCCGTACGGATGCGCCCTGTAGCATACGCGCACCGGTCGTGCGTAGTGCTCTTATTTTTCCAGAAAAATCAGACGCAGACCGGGCGCCGCTTCCTCTTCGCGAACCGGACGGTAACCCGCGCGCACGTAAAGCCGCACGTTGCGCAGACTTTGGCTGCTGGTAAAAAGCTCGTACCGCGCTTGCGGACAGGTTTTAGCCATGACGGATTCAACGGCCGCCAGTAACTGCGTTCCCACTCCCCTGCCCTGCCGATCCGGATGCACCATCAGCTTTCCGATATGCACCGTATTTTGATCCAGCCGGGCGCGGACGGACCCCACAAGCGTCGCGTCTTCGTCCGCGGCCTTGAGAAAAACCACGCCCCCCTCAAACTGACGCAACAAATCCTCCACGTTTTCCCGTAACGGCGGAATGGCGAAATTGTTCAGCAGGCGGGCTTCGCTCTGGTACGCCAGGTATTGCAGGGCAAGAATCCGCTCCAGATCCGCCCTTTCCGCCATGGTGATCATCACCTTACTTGCCGCTTTGCTTGAGGGACATGTCCACCGCGCCTTTGAACAGATCCAGGGGCAGCGCGCCGCGGACCACCAGATTGTTGACCAGAAAATATGGCGTGCCCTCCACGCCGAGCTTTTGCGCATCCTGCTGATCCTCCGCAAGAATGTCGCTGACCTTCTTGCCGCGCACGTCCCGTGCCAGGCGCTTCATATCCACATCCAGATCCTGCGCGGTCTTTTTCAGAAAATCCTCACCCTCGGTCACCAGCCGGTCCCGGTCGGCGAACAGGGCTTTGTAGAACTTCCAGGCCTTTTCCTCGCTCTGCTGCGAGATAGCCACAAAATAGGCCGCCGCCTGCCCACCCGGCCCTTTTTCATCCAAAGGCAGATTTTTGAAGACCAGGCTGATGTCCTTGCCATATTCCTGCAAGAGAGCATCCACGGTTTTGGAAGCCTGCTGGCAGAAGTGACAGGTAAAATCGGAAAAAGCCACAATGCGCACCTTGGCCTTGGGCGATCCCAGCACCGGACGGCCTTCCAGGCGCACGCTTTTGGGCGTTTTCATATCTTCACGCCACTGAGTTTCCAAATTGCGCTTGCGGCGCATATTGGAACCCTGCTGGGCGATATCCAGCACAGCCTCGCTATTGCGGCGCAACACGTCCAGCACAATATCCGGGTGCTCGCGCAAGGCCTTTTCCAGCAGCTGCGGCAGGTTATCTTCCGTGACCTGACCTGCCGCGCGGGGCGCGCCGCCCGGCAGACAAAGCCCACTCAAGGCCAACAGCAAACTCAAAGCAAAAAACCTTTTAGCGAAAATACTCATATGTCCCTCATAATAGGTTGTAAGCTTCACCGAAGTAACGTTCTTCAGCGCCCCGTCGCTTCATTGCCGTATTCCAACCGGCTTTGCATGGCGGCATCTTCAATTTTAAAGAGCAGATCATCAAAGTCCACGGGCTTCATTAAATAACCGAACGCACCTTGCGTCATGGCCTGAACCGCCAATTGCATATCGGCATGTCCCGAAAGCAGTATAATCTGCGTCTTTGGCCAACGTTCGGCAATCCGCTGTAAAGCGCCCATGCCGTCCAGCACCGGCATTTTTACATCCATCACCACAATGGGAAAACATTCCCCTTCCATGGCCTCCACGGCTTCCTGGCCGTTGGCGGCCCGGCCGCAGGAATACCCGCGCCGTTCCAGGCGTTTTGCCAGTATTCGGGTGACATCTTCCTCATCATCCACAAGCAGGATGCGCGTCCCACACATAAGCTCTCCCGATCAAGTGTCGCGCCGCTTACGACGTTCTTGCATTTTTATCCAGATTTCGGCCATCCGGCAAGAGATCCAAGAGGTTCCGGCGGCGACAAAATACTTTTAATCTATCCACACACTGACGACTCGCTTGAGCCCGCAAATAAAACATACGCCTTGACGCGTTTGCCCGCCTCTTTTACAAACAACATTGTATGGCGGCGCGGTGCCTTGAAAATTGTTTCATGTGAAACACTCAAAAAACAAGGACCCAGCCGCCGGATTCAATCCCGCAGTATTAATCAGCCGGTCAGATACGCAGAGGAAGCGGAGGTCACTGTATGGCGCGCATCATTTCCATTGCCAATCAAAAAGGCGGGGTGGGCAAAACCACGACTGCCATCAATCTTTCCGCGGCCCTGGCCGTTATGGAAAAAAAAGTGCTACTGGTGGATTGCGATCCACAGGCCAACAGCACCAGCGGCCTCGGCCTGAACCAGGAAGAGTTGAGCGGCGACTTGTACAGCACGTTTTACTCGCCGGACAATATACGCCAGAGCATTGCCAAAAGCCGTACTCCCTTTCTGGATATCCTGCCGGCCAGCACCAATCTTGTCGCCGTTGAACTGGAACTGGTGGATAAAATGGCTCGCGAGTTTTACCTGGACGAATGCCTCAAGCGGGTCAACGACGACTACGAGTACATTATCCTGGACTGTCCGCCTTCACTGGGCCTGCTGACGCTCAACGCCCTTTGCGCGGCCACGGAACTGCTGATTCCCCTGCAATGCGAATTTTTTGCCCTGGAAGGCATCGTCAAATTGCTCCAGACCTACGAGCAGGTTAAAAAACGGCTCAACCCCAATCTGGCGCTGCTCGGTGTGGTGCTGACCATGTATGACATCCGCAACCGGCTCACCCGTGAAGTAAAGAATGAAGTGCGCCGTTGCTTCCCTGATCATTTGTTTGAAACGGTCATCCCCCGCAATGTGCGCCTTTCGGAAGCTCCCAGCCACGGCAAATCCATTATCCATTACGACATCAAATCCAAGGGTGCGGAAGCTTACCTGGGCCTCGCCAAGGAAGTGGTGCTGCGGCGGCCTTCCAAAAAGAGCACCGTGCTGCAATAACGCGCTAACCTGTCAGGCCTTGGGTGCAGTATGCTCCACAGCCATATGGTCACGAAAATGTTTCTGCCGGATTGTCGCGCCACAGGCCCGGCAATGAAAGACCAGCAGGCCGCCCAGGTTGGCGTTGGTCAAGCGGAAAGGATGCGCCGGGTCGTCACGCCAGTTCTGCGTGGCCGCGCCGCAATGCGGACAGTTCACAGCCGGACTGTAGGGGTAGCGGAAATCCCAGTAGTGCAAAAATTCCTCAAAAGCCGGAAGAGGTTCAACAGGCTCTTCAGAAGACGGTTTCATGAGAGAATCCAGCACCGGCCGGGCCAGGGGTTCGATTTTCCGCCAGAGTTCCCAGGGAATCTGCACAGCCTGGACATGCTTGTCGGCATCAGTGAGATAAAGCAGTTGCAACGAATCTGACATAAGAAATTCCTTCAGCTGAGAAAATGTCGCGAACAGTTAAAAGTCGCTCTCGCCGGAACAGGTTAGAGTTGAGAACTTCAGTAGCAAACACAATGAAACAAAACGCGCAAGCACTCTGTTGTCGCCAAACGCGTGCACTTATCCGCCAGAAGATGCCCCGCGCGTTAATGATTCAGCCTGAGGGCCTAAGACAGCCCAAAGAACAGGCGCCGTTAACGACAAAAGAGCCAAACGCGTGCCGCTGATGGTGATCGGCAACAACGCCGACGCGTCTTGCAGCTGAGCAAATTTTCGAAACGCACAGCCCTTCAAAAATAATCAGGTTGGAGCAGCGTGCCGCGCGACGGGGTCACTTGTCAAGGCGCGGGCAACACGACAAGGAGAAGACATGAGCAACGCAAACAAGGGTCTGGGGCGGGGCCTGGACGCGCTTTTCGGCGGGTCCGAACCGCAACGCGAAACCAAGGGCGACATCAGCCTGCTCCCGCTTACGGTATTGCGGCCCAATCCGGACCAGCCGCGCCGGCATTTTGACCCTGAAAGTCTGCGGGAACTGG
Source organism: Desulfovibrio porci (assembly GCF_009696265.1). Lineage (NCBI taxonomy): Bacteria > Pseudomonadati > Thermodesulfobacteriota > Desulfovibrionia > Desulfovibrionales > Desulfovibrionaceae > Desulfovibrio > Desulfovibrio porci. The sequence continues at coordinate 96,746 of NZ_VUMH01000011.1, read as the reverse complement.
CCGACTCCATCAAAGCTCAGGGCATCATTCAACCGCTGCTGGTGCGCCCGCAGAGCGACGGGACAACCTACCAGATTGTGGCCGGTGAACGCCGCTGGCGCGCCGCGCGCCTGGCCGGGCTGGCCCAGGTGCCGGTCTTCGTGCGCGAGTTGAGCGACAAGGAGGTTATGGCTGCCGCCCTGATCGAAAACCTGCAACGCGAAGACCTCAACCCCATTGAAGAGGCGCAGGCCCTGCAAGGCCTGCGCGACGCGCTGGAGCTGACCCAGGAGGAGCTGGCCGCGCGCCTCGGCAAAAGCCGTCCGGCCATTGCCAATGCCCTGCGTCTGCTGCAGTTGAGCCAAGCCGCACGTGATGATCTGCGCGGTGGAAACATCAGCGCCGGGCACGCCCGCTGCCTGCTGGGCGTGACGGATGCGGAAGCCGCCGAAGCGCTGCGCCGGCGTATCATCAGCCACGCGCTGACCGTGCGTGATGCCGAGGAAGCCGCAAGCTTCTGGCGGGAAAACCATCTCCTGCCCTGGCAGGCGGAAAACGCCTCACCGGGCGAAGCCCGTACCGAAAAAGAACCGCGCGCCCGCACGGGGCGCAAAAAAAGTGCGCAAATCCGCAGCTTGCAGGAAAATCTCAGCCAAACCTTAGCCTGCAAGGCGCTGGTCAGCGGCAATGAGCAGAATGGAAAAATCACCCTGTCCTACGCCAGCGCCGGGGAATTGCAAAACCTGCTGGCGCGTCTGGGCGTGGACCTGCCGAACGCATGAACAGGCCGCGACTCAGGCCCGGCGCAACACAGCGCCGTACATGCCCTCCAGCCAGGGGTGCGCATGGGGGGTCTGCCACTGGCGCAGCAACGCAAGCTCAGGCCGTGCCCGCAACAAGCGGGCCACGGCCTGCTCATTTTCCGCAGGGTTCAGGGTGCAGGTAATGTAAGCCAGTTCCCTGCCCGGCTGCAGCAGGCCGCCGAGCCTGTCCAGCAGGCGGCTCTGCAAATCCGCAAGCTGCTCCAGATCCGCCGGAGAGCGGCGGGAAGCCTTGCGGATGTCAGGCCGCCGCGCCAGCACGCCCAACCCGCTGCAAGGCGCGTCCAGAAGAATATGGCCGTCCCAGCGGGACAGCGGCGGCGCTGTCGCATCCGCCAGACAGACAGCCGGAGCCGGCAGGCGCAAATCCCGGCACAGACCCGGAAGATGGCGCAACCGCGACCAGGCGCGGTCCGTACTCAGGGCCACATCCACGCCGCGTTCCAAAAGAGCCGCGCTTTTACCGCCGAAACCCGCGCAGGCGTCCCAGACCTTACCCTGCCAACAGGTAAGGCCCAGCTCTTCCAAAACCAGTTGTGAACCCGCAGACTGAAAGGAAAGCGCTCCGCCGCGTCGCCAATGCTCCAGACTGTTGCCCAGCACTTCCGTGGGCAGTGCGCCCGGCGCAAAAGCCATGCCCCAGAGCCCCACAGCCTGCCCACGGCCATTTTCAGCAAGGGCAAGCAAGGCCGCGCGCAAGTCCGGCGCAAGCGCATGGCGGGCATTGATCCGCAAGCCGGTCCAGGGACGGGCGAAAGAACGCCGCATCAGGGACAGCGCGCTCTCCTCGCCGTAAGCCGCAAGCCAGAGATCCGCAAACCAACGCGGCAAACTGTAATAGCGGCAAAGGCCGTCCCATGCGCCAAAAGTCCCCCGACCAGTATCTTCGGTATAAAATTCGGGCGTATTCACAGCCGCGCCGAAACGCTGGATGGAACGCAATGCGCCGTTGGCCACTCGCGCCAGAGAGCGGCCGAAAAGGCGTTCCGCCTGCTCCACCGCGCCATGCACGGCCGCATGGTCAGGCACACGCTCCTGAAACAGCAGGGCATACACCGCAAGTACGAGAATATGCGACAGAGGAAGCGGCAGTCGTTCGGGCCGGGGCAGGACCCGTCCCAAAAGATACGCAATGCGGATTTCAGAACGCAGGCAGCCGTAAACCAGTTCGGCACAAAGATGACGTTCCTGCGACGACAACGCGTCATTCCGCCCCGGCAGGCCGGATTGCGTGTCGGCCAGGGCGGCGGCCAGGGCCTCCTGCGCGCTCAGACCCGCGCCAGTCAGCAACAGCGCGTGCAGGGCGGCTGTGCGCCCGTCGCGCGGCAATTTTTTCAAGAACCGCAACGAGGGGGCAGTGTTCCGGCCCGACAAAGCGCGCTTGCCGTTGTTCACGCCCGTCCCCTCTGGCATGCGCCCGCAGCCGTTTCTGAAAGGCCGAGAAAAAGACGGATGACCTCTTCCAGAGCCGTCAGCGGCGCCAAGGTATCCAGACAGGGACCGCAAGGCCGCTGATTGAGCACGCCAAAAACCGGCAAGGGATAGCTGTCCTGAATGCCGGAGGTCAGGTCGCGCTCACAGGCGACTGCCACAATGCAGCGCGGCCTGGTCTGGACCACAATGCGGCGGGCAATGGTGCCGCCCGTGGCAATGGCGAACTGAATGCCGTAACGGTCGCGCAGGTCCAGAAGGCTGCCCACTTGGCATTGTCCGCAACGCGCGCAAAGGTCCACCTTATGCGTCAAGCGGCGCGGGCAAACGCTGTTCTGCACGCAATGCGGCAGCAGAAGCAGCAGTTCGCTCGGGACCACAGGACGGCGCACCGCCAGCACCAGCTCATTGTTCACCTTGACAAAAGAACGCCGCACCTTGTTGCGGTCAATGCCCACAGCTTTGGCCAGCAATTCCATCAGCGGAAAAAACAGGCGGATGATCACATGCCGCACGCCGTGCATGCCGGGTAAAGGCAAGCCGGTGTAAATATGAAAAACCAGGGTCAGGCAGAGCCAGGCCAGAACCGCAATGCCCAATCCCCCCACCGCCATGCTGAGCAGCGGCAGCCAGCGCAGGCCAGCGCCCAGATCGGACCAGGGCAGGATCAGAAAAAAACAGAGCGCCAGACACAGCAAGATGCAGGAGGCCAGCATCAGGCCGATAAAAATTCGTTTGCGGCCGCCGCCGTATTGTTCGGGAGGCAGGGAATAGGGGGATTTGCGCAAGAACATGCCGCCGCCTCAATAAAAAAGACGCCTGAACTTTTTCAGGTCAGAAACAGCACAAAAAAGGGCTTCTGACGGTTTCAAGCACACAGGCCGAAGTCTGACCCGGAAAATGAAAAAAACAGCCTTAAATTGCCCGCTGTCACAGCTCCAAGACAGCGCTCTTTCAGCCAAGACGCAGGGCGCGCCCGCAGATGCCCTCGGGCAGGCCGCGCAAACGTCCGTTGATGAAATCGCGCACCGGCATATCCTTGCGGCCTTGCGGACGCACAAGGGAAAGCCGGTACCAGCAATCGCCGCAGGCCACGCTCAATCCGCGGGCATCGTGCCGCACGTCGCCGGGGTTCGCGTCTTCTGCGCTTTCCCCCACTTCGCCGGGCGCAAGCAGAAGGTGCAGCGCTTCCGCCTCGCCCGTCAGGGCAAAGGCGGCGTGCGCGCCGGGCCAGGGCGTCACGCCACGGATGCGGGCATGCACTTCCGCCGCCGGGCGCTCCCAGTCTATGTAGCCGTCTTCCTTGCTGATCTTGGCCGCATAATCGGCACGGCTTTCGTCCTGCTCACGCGCCACGGCCCGACCGTCCAGCAGATCATTCAACACGCGGACCAGCAGATCAGCGCCCAGATGAGCCAGGGCGTCATGCAGGCTGCCCGCCGTGTGCTCGCCAATGGGCAGGGCAGCGTCGGCATAGACCGGTCCGGCGTCCAGACGGCTGGCCACCCGCATGATGGCGACCCCGCTTTGCGCGGCAGGTCCCCAATTTTCCATGATCGCGCGCTGAATGGGCGCGGCGCCGCGATAACGCGGCAAAAGCGAGGCATGCACGTTGATCGGGGCCAGACGCGGCGCAGCCAGCACGGCGTCCGGCAAAATCAGACCATACGCGGCCACGACCAGCACGTCCGCCTGCAGAGCGGACAGTTCCGCCTGAGCCTCGGCGTTTTTCAGGCTCTGCGGCTGCAGCACCGGCAGGTCCAGTTCCTGCGCCAGCCGCTTGACCGGAGAGGGCGTCAGCTTATGGCCGCGCCCGGCGGGACGGTCCGGCTGGGTATAGACCGCAACAATCTCGCCGCGCGGCCATTGCGCAAGCGCCTTGAGGATCACCGCCGCGAAATCCGGCGTGCCCATGAAGACTAGGCGGCATTTTTGCGCTTGAGCCATTTTTTTACCTTGCTGTCATACAGCGTGCGCCGCAGACGGCTGATCCTGTCAATGAACAGCACGCCGTCCAGATGGTCGGCTTCGTGCTGGACAACAATGGCCGGAAAACCCTCCAGTTCTTCCGCAATGCTGTTCCCGTCGAGGTCCATGGCCTTGAGCAGAACGCGGCTCTTGCGGATCACGTCCGCACGGTAATTCAGGGGCACGGACAGGCAGCCCTCCAACTCGCTGACCACATCCTCGCCGGAAAGCTCCAGCACGGGATTGATCAGCACGCGGGGCTGCTTTTCCTCATCCTTGCCCGCCGGGTCCATGACCAGCATGCGTATATTGCGGCCCACCTGCGGCGCGGCCAGACCCACGCCGGGCGCGGCGTACATGGTTTCCAGCATGTCGGCGGCCAGACGGCGGATCTCGTCCGTCACTTCCGCCACAGGCTCGCACGGCTGCTTCAGGCGCGGGTCGGGATAGGTCACAATATCAAGAATCATGCTTGAGGCTCTCCTTAGGCCTGAGCCACGCCGCCGCCCTGTTTGGCCTCGCCTTCCTTGGCGGGCTGCTCACGCAGGCGCAGGCCCAGTTCACGCAGCTGCTTGGCCGCCACCGGGGCCGGAGCCTCGGTCAGCAGGCAGGTGGCCTTCTGGGTTTTGGGGAAGGCGATAACGTCGCGGATGCTGGACGCCCCGGCCAGCAGCATGACCAGACGGTCCAGGCCGAAAGCCAGCCCGCCGTGCGGCGGCGCGCCCTGCTCCAGCGCCTGGATCAGGAAGCCGAACTGCGCCTCTGCCTGCTCCGGCGTAAAGCCAAGCGCTTCAAACATCCGCCGCTGCACGTCGCCGGAATGGATGCGGATGGAACCGCCGCCCACTTCATTGCCGTTGAGCACCATATCGTAGGCGCGGGCACGGGCCTTGGCCGGATCGCTGCTCATCAGTTCCAGATGGCCGGACGCGGGCGAGGTGAAGGGATGGTGGCAGGCCACAAAGCGCTTTTCCTCCTGGTCGTACTCATAGAGGGGAAAATCCGTGACCCAGAGAAAGTTAAAGCTGTTTTCCGGAATAAGTTTGAGCTGCCCGGCCAGATGCACGCGCAAATTGCCCAGAGCCGCGTTGACCATATCCGGTTCGCCGGCCTGGAAAAAGACGATGTCGCCCACCTGAAGATCAAGGGCTTCCGCAATGCCCTTGCGTTCCTCATCGGACAAAAACTTGGCGATGGGTGACTGCCATTCGTCGGCCTTGATCTTGATCCAGGCCAGGCCCTGCGCGCCGTAAATCTTCACAAATTCGGTGAAGGCGTCAATTTCCTTGCGGGTCAAGGATTCGCCGCCCGGCACCTTCATGCCCTTGACCAGTCTGGCCTGAGCGAAGAGCTTGAAGCCCGAACCGCGCACAATCTCGGTGATATCCTTGAGTTCCAGGCCGAAACGCGTATCCGGCTTGTCCACGCCGTAACGCTCCATGGCTTCATCCCAGCGCATGCGCGGGAACGGAAGGCTGAGCTCCCTGCCCATGACTTCCTTGAAGACGCGGGCCATGAGGCCTTCGGCCATGGACATGACCTTTTCCTCGTCCACAAAGCTCATTTCAATATCCACCTGGGTGAACTCGGGCTGGCGGTCAGCGCGCAAATCCTCGTCGCGGAAACAGCGCACGATCTGGAAATACCGGTCCAGACCGGAAACCATCAGCATCTGCTTGAAAAGCTGCGGAGACTGCGGCAGGGCGTAAAATTCGCCGGGGTTCAAACGGCTGGGCACCAGAAAATCGCGCGCCCCTTCGGGCGTGGACTTGGTCAGCACCGGAGTTTCCACTTCCACAAAGCCGCCCTCGTCCAGATAGCGACGGATGGTCTGGGCCACCTTGTGCCGCAGGCGCAGATTTTCCTGCATGCGCGGACGGCGCAGATCCAGATAGCGCCAGGCCAGGCGCAGGTTCTCGCCCGCATCGCAACGATCCTCAATGGGAAAAGGCGGCGTCTTGGAGGTGTTCAGCAGCTTCCACTCATAGGCCACCACTTCGATTTCACCGGTGACCATTGTGCTGTTGACCATACCCTCGGGCCGGGGACGCACCTTGCCCTTGACGGCCAGCACGTATTCGGAACGCAGGATATGCGCGTTTTCATGGGCCGCCGGGGCGATATCAGGACTGAAAACCACCTGGGTCAAACCGTCGCGGTCGCGCAGGTCCACAAAAATCAGGCCGCCGTGGTCGCGCCGGTACTGCACCCAGCCCATCAGGCAGACCTCGGCCGTGTCGTCGGCCAGGGTCAGCTGACCGCAGGTGTGACTGCGCTGCCAGTCGCCCAAGTCTTCAATAAATTTCTGATGTTCCTGCTGTATGTCCTGCGTTTGCTCAGTCATTGGCTGTTCCCGTTTGCAGATAAAGGATTGCGTCGGCCTGCGGCAGGCTGCGCTGCTCGCCGCTGTCCAGATGTTTGATGCTCACGTCGTCCTTGGCCGCTTCGTCCGGTCCGATAATCAGGCAGTAGCGCGCGCCGGATTTGCCCGCCTGGCGCATCAGGCTTTTGAAGCCGCCCGCGCTGAAATTCATTTCTCCGCGCAATCCGGCGGCGCGCAGTTTCTGGGCCAGGGCAAAGGCCTGCGCGCGACCGGCCTCTTCCATGCCCAGCAGATAAAAATCGGGCCGCTGTTCCGCGCCGTCGCCCAGAAGCAAGGCCAGGCGCTCCATGCCGCAGGCAAAGCCCACGCCGGGCACATCCGGTCCGCCAAGGCTCTTGATCAGACCGTCATAGCGGCCGCCGCCGGCCACCGCAGATTGCGCGCCGATGCTCCCGCTTACCACCTCAAAGGTGGTCCGGCAATAGTAGTCCAGCCCGCGCACCAGGCGGTGATCCAGCTCCAGCGGCAGATCTTCAGCGCGCAGCATGGCCAGCACGGTTTCAAAATGGGCCTTGCACTCAGGGCAATTATAGTCCAGCAGTTTGGGCGCATTGTCGGTCAGGGCGCGACAGCCGGGCTGCTTGCAGTCCAGCACGCGCAACGGATTGCTCTCCACGCGGCGGGCGCAGTCCGGGCAAAGCGCATTGCGGTCCACCCCTTGCAGATACTCCAGCAAGGCTTCCTTGAAGCGCGGACGGCATTCCGCGCAGCCCAGGGAGTTGAGCTTGAGGGTCAGTTCCCCAAGGCCCAGGGCGCGCAGAAAACGCATCAGCATGATGATCAGTTCCGCATCGGCCAGAGGGCTTTGCGACCCCAGGCATTCACAGTTGATCTGATGGAACTGGCGCATGCGGCCCTTCTGGGGTCGCTCGTAACGGAACATGGGGCCGGTGGTGAAAAGACGGCTGACCGACTCGCGGTTGGCCAGGCCCGCTTCGATATAGGCGCGCATGACCCCGGCCGTGGCTTCGGGGCGCAAGGTCAGGGAACGCCCCTTGCGGTCCGGAAATGTGTACATCTCTTTCTGCACAACGTCGGTTTCTTCACCGATGGAGCGCTGGAAGAGTTCGGTAAATTCCAGGAGCGGCGTACGCAATTCCACAAAACCGTAGCGGCCGAAAATATCCCGCGCGCAGTTTTCCATACGGGTGAAATTGTCGCTCTGGGGCGGAAACATGTCCGCAAAACCCTTGATGCGTGCAATGCTCATACTGTCCTCTGCTGATCTCTATCGACCCTTGAAGCCGTAGCGGCCCTCTATCTTGTCGGCGCGGCGGCGTCAAGCCGGATGGCGTACTGCCGGAAGAGCCATGTGGGGGAAAGGGACACTTTTGAAAAAGTGTAAAAGGCCCTATCGGGCGCCGCAGACCCCTTCCAGCCGATACTTCCCGCACTCCTCGCAGGGCACGGGGTATTCGCCGGTGAAACAGGCCAGACAATAGCTGTCCGAATGCATAACCGAGCGCAGCAGGCCGTCGATGCTCAGATAATGCAGGGAATCCACGTCCAGGCGACTGACGATTTCCGGCAGGCTGCACTGGGCCGCGATGAGTTCGCCGCGCGAGGAAAAATCAATGCCGTAATGGCAGGGATATTTGACCGGCGGACAGGAAATCCGGATATGCACTTCTTTGGCCCCCAGTTCACGCAGCTTTTTCACGCGGGTGATCATGGTGGTGCCGCGCACGATGGAGTCGTCCACAATGCAGATCCTCTTGCCCTCGATCATGGCCCGCACCGGATTGATCTTTACCCGCACGCCGAAATTGCGCATGCTCTGCGTGGGCTGGATGAAGGTGCGCCCCACATAGTGGTTGCGGATCATGGCGTGTTCATAGGGCAGTTCCGCGCACTGGGCGAAGCCCACAGCCGAATAGACCCCGGAATCCGGAAAGGGCAGCACAAAATCCACGTCCGGCGTGGATTCGTGGGCCAGTTGCCAGCCCATCTGCTTGCGGCAGAGATAGACCTGCTCGTTGAAGACATAGGAATCGGGCCGGGCGAAATACACCAGTTCAAAGATGCACTGGCGCGGTTTCTCGGGCAGCGGCCCGCGCAACTGCTCGCTACGCTCGCCTTCAGCGTCCACAATGACCATCTCGCCGGGCTCCACCGAGCGCTCGTACTCGGCTTCCAGCAGATCGAACGCGCAGGTTTCTGAGGCGAAGACCGGCCTGCCGTCCAGACGGCCCAGAGCCAGGGGATGGAAGCCGAAAGGATCGCGCACGGCGACCAGGGTCGAACCGGCCAGCACCAGCAGGCAATAGGCCCCGCGCACCCGGGAGCAGGCTTCGCGCACGGCCTCGGGCAGATTATGCCGACGCAGGGCCCGCACCAGCAGATGCATGAAAACTTCCGTGTCGTTGCCGGTGGAAAAGATGGCCCCCTCATTTTCCAGCTCTTCGCGCAATTCTCCGGCATTGACCAGATTGCCGTTGTGGGCCAGGGCGATGTCCCGGCCCTTGTAATGGGCCAAGAAGGGCTGGGCGTTGCAACTGGAGGAGCGGCCCGTGGTGGAATAGCGCACGTGGCCCACCGCAGTGCGGCCGGTGAGAGAGCGCAGGCTGGTTTCCGTAAAAACGTCGGGCACCAGACCCATGCCCTTGTGCTCATGCACGCCGTCCGTGTCCTGGGTGACGATGCCCGCGCTTTCCTGGCCCCGGTGCTGCTGAGCGTACAGGCCGAAATACGCCAGACGGGCCGCGTCATCATGCTCATAAATGCCGAAAAGGCCACATTCATGCCGAATCATATTCTTATTTCGCCTGCTTCTTCAGTTTATTGCGCAAATGCGCAATGCGATTGTCCATGACCGACGGATTGGGATATTCGTCGCGCGCCAGTTCAAATTGTTTGAGGGCTTCCGCGCCCTTGCCCAGTTGTTCCAGGGCGTCGCCCAGCAGATAGCCGCTCAGACCCCGCAGCTCCTTGTCCGGCCCGCTGTCCAGAATCTGCTGGCAGAGGTCCGCCACTTCCTGCCAGCGTTCGCGGGCCATATTCTGATCCGCCAGATCATACATGCACATCATCTTGTCATGGTCCCGCAGAGGCAGCGCCAGACATTGCTGAAGGGTTTCCTCGCCCGCCTCAAAACGCCGCTGGCTGAACTGCACGGAGGCCAAATGGCGGTAGCCTTCCACGGTTTCCCGCGGCGTCAGGCCCGCCAGGCCGATATAGGCGCTCCAGGCGTCCGCCGCCCGCTCATAGCGCCGCAGGCTTTCGTTGAGGCGGCCCATGCGCTCCAGAACCAGTTTGACGCGGGCGTCGTCGTCCGCGTATTCCGCCAGCATGGCTTCCAGGTAATCCAGGGTGGCGCGGGCTTCCGGATTGGCGGAATTGACCACGGTCAGCAATTGCTGCCAGGCCTCCCAGCGCTTGTCCGGGCTCTGCTCTTCACGCAGACAGCGTTCCAGCAGGCGCTCGGCCAAGGGCCAGTTGCGTTCGGCCACCGCCGTACGCGCCGCGCTGAGGTCGTCCGCCAGTAGCGCGTTCTGTTCGCAGCCGACGGCCAGACAGGCCCAGAGGACCAGTGCCGTCGGCAGAAGGACGAACGGAACCTTAGGCATCACCGTCCTGATCCGTCTCGTCAGCGGAATTTGCGGAATTTGCGGAATCGGGACCGGAAACGCCAGTGGACGGCGCGTCTTCCTCCGCATCCAGCTCCACGCTGAGGTCGCGGCCGGTCTGGCCGCCCTCGTCCACGCGGTCAAAGCCCACCACGCGCCCGCCTTCGTCTAGGCGCACCAGCATCACGCCCATGGTGGCTCGGCCCTTGCTGCGCACTTCATCCACGCCGATACGTACGATCTTGTTGGACGACGTCAGCAGAATCAGGCCGTCGTTGTCCCGCACGGGCATGGCGCCCACCACCGGGCCGGTCTTGCCCGTGACCTTGAAGTTGATGATGCCCTTGCCGCCGCGCGACTGCAAACGGTAGAGATCCACCCTGGTGCGCTTGCCGTAGCCGTTGGCCGAAATGGACATGATTTCCGTGGTCTGGTCCACATCCTTGAGAATCACCCCGGCCACCACGCTGTCCTGGCGGCGCAGGGCAATGCCCTTGACGCCCGTGGCCACCCGGCCCATGGGCCGGATATCCCCGCAGGAGAAGCGGATGGCGAAGCCGTCCGCCGTGGCCAGCACAATGTGGTTGTCCTCGCGGATGGGCCGCACCACCACCAGTTCGTCGTCCTCGCGCAGACCCACGGCCATCAGCCCGGTCTTGCGGCAACGGGCGTAAAGCGAGGCCGAGGAGCGCTTGACCATGCCGCGCCGGGTCACGAAGAGGAAATACTTGTCCTCGGCGAACTCGCGCAGGGCCAGCACCGTGGTGACCCATTCGCCCTCTTCCAGGGGCAGCAGGTTGTTGATGTGCACGCCCTTGGCCGTGCGGCTGCCTTCGGGCACCTGGTGCACCTTGAGCTGGTGCATGCGGCCCTTGTTGGTGAACAGGCAGAGATATTGATGATTGGTGGTGGTCAGGAATTCCTGCACATAATCGTCGTCCGAGGTGTGCAGGGCCGCAATACCCTTGCCCCCGCGCTTCTGCTGCTGGTAGTTTTCCAGATTGGTGCGCTTCATGTAGCCGCGGCGGGACAAAGTGATAACCACTTCCTCGTCCGGAATAAGATCCTCGATGTCGATGCCGGTCAGGGCCTCGGTGAGCACTTCCGTGCGCCGGGGCGTGGCGAAGGTTTCGCGGATCTCGCGGATCTCGCGCTTCATCTCGTTGCGCAGCACTTCTGCATTGTCCAGCACGGACTTGTAGAATTCAATTTTCTGCAAAAGATCCTTGTACTCGGCCAGCAATTCCTCGCGCTGCAGACCGGTGAGACGTTGCAGGCGCATGTCCAGAATGGCCCGGGCCTGAATTTCGGACAGTTCAAAGGTCGCCATAAGGCCCTGGCGGGCTTCGTCCGGATTGGCCGACGCGCGGATCAGGGCCACCACCTCGTCGATGTGGTCGATGGCGATGCGCAGGCCTTCCAGAATATGGGCCCTGGCCTCGGCCTTTTCCAGGTCATAACGGGTTCGGCGGATGACCACCTCGCGCCGGTGGTCCACAAAGCAGGACAAGGCGGTCTTGAGATTGAGCAGGGCCGGTCTGTTATCCAACACGGCCAGCATATTGATGCCGAAGCTGGTTTCCAGGGGCGTGAATTTGTACAGGGCATTGACCACAATGTCCGGAATCACCCCGCGTTTGAGGTCAATGACCACGCGGATGCCCTTGCGGTCCGATTCATCGCGCAAATCCGCAATGCCGTCGATTTTGCGGTCATTGACCAGGGCCGCGATTTTTTCCACCAGGCTGGATTTGTTCAGGCCGTAAGGAATTTCCCTGATGACGATGGCCTGAAGGCCTTTTTTGCGCTCTTCAATTTCCACCCGGCCGCGCACTTTCACCGTGCCGCGGCCCGTATGGTAGGCGTCGTACAGACCTTTGCCCGCGTAGACGAAACCGGAAGTGGGAAAATCCGGCCCCTTCACGTATTCCATGAGGTCGTCCACGCTGCACTGGGGATTGTCCAGCAGCAGTTGGAGCGCGTCGCAGAGTTCGCCCAGATTGTGCGGCGGAATGTTGGTGGCCATACCCACGGCAATGCCCGAAGAGCCGTTGAGCAGCAGGTTGGGCACCTTGGTGGGCATCACCGAGGGTTCCTGCAGGGTATTGTCGTAGTTGGGCCGGAAATCCACGGTATTCTTGTCCAGGTCGCCCAGAAATTCCTGGGCCAGCCGGGACATGCGCACTTCCGTGTAACGCATGGCCGCCGCCGAGTCGCCGTCGATGGAACCGAAGTTGCCCTGGCCGTCCACCAGGGGATCGCGCATGGAAAATTCCTGCGCCATGCGCACCAGGGCGTCATAGACCGCCGAATCGCCGTGCGGGTGATACTTACCGATGACGTCACCGACGATGCGCGCGGATTTCTTGTGCGGCCGGTTGTAATTGTTGGCCAGTTCGTACTGGGCGAACATGATCCGCCGGTGCACGGGCTTCAGGCCGTCGCGGGCGTCCGGAATGGCGCGCCCGATGATGACCGAAAGGGAATACTCCAGATAGGACTGGCGGAGTTCTTTTTCTATGTTGATTTGCGGATGCTGTCCGTCTTGCACTTCAGACACGTTGGCCTCGCGGGTAGAATATCAACCGTGGCCGCGCAGCGCGCGACCGGCAAAATAACTCAGGCTCCTATAAAAAACCTGCCCCATCCATAAAGAAGCAAAAGCAGGGCGCCTTCGCTCAGACATACGCGGCACACGGCCCGGAACAGCTTTCCGGCATGCGCCCCGTAGCGTGACGCCATGAACATAAACACCAGAATATTGCTGAACAGGACGGCCACCACCGCCGGAAAAACAAAATCATACGCCCTGGGCCAGACTTCCAGCCGGATGGTCAGCACAAGGCACATGGCCGCGCAGAGCAGCCAGCCGCCCACGGCCGTCAGCCAGGACAGCCAGCCTCCGGAGGATTTTTCTTCGGTTTTCATTTTCATGCCTGTTCGCCCGGCGCTGTCTAGAGCATGTAACACTTGAAATGCTCGCTTACGACGTGCAAAGCCCGCCTACTCGCATTTCGTGGCAAGAAGTTGCACACAAATCCTTACAGAGCGGTTGGCGCATTTCATGCGTGAACCGCTCTAAATATCCAGATCCTGCACGGCCAGGGCGTTGCGCTCAATGAAGTCGCGGCGCGGCTCCACGCGGTCGCCCATCAATTCCTCAAAGGCGTCGGAGGCGGAAATGGCGTCCTCCACCGAAACCTGCAAAAGAATCCGGTTGTCCGGGTTCATGGTGGTCACCCAGAGCTGGTCCGGGTTCATTTCGCCCAGACCCTTGTAGCGCTGGATGTTGAGGCCCCTGCGGGCCTCGTCCAGCACCATCCGCAGAAGCTGGAAGACATTGTCGGCCACGGCTTCGCCGTCCTTGCGCCTGAGGGTGAAGGACAGGCCCCCGCATTCCTCGCGCAGTTCGGAAAAAAGCTGCCAGGTCTGGCGGTAGAGACGGGAAGCGAAAAACTCCATGCCACGCCGGGTGTGGTGGCTGCCGGTGCTTTCAAAAATCGCGAACAGGCGTTCCTCGTCATCTTCCTCGCTGTGTTCGCGCTCCAGGGTCAGCAGATAGCCGTGCTCATTGAGCCAGGCTGTAAATTCGCTGTTCTGGTCCTCCAGCATACCGGCTTCCACCCTCACCGGATAAGTAGTCAATGCCAGGAAGAGATCACGCGGGGTTCCGGCCCCTTCGGCGTCGTTCACGCGCTGTTCCAGTTTCTCGATACGGCGCATGAGGCTGATCAACGGCTCGCCGCTGAAGCTTTTGCCGTTGCGGGCCACAATACTGACGTCCTCGCTGACTCGCGAGAGCAGAAAGTCGTTGAGCTCCGCGTCATCCTTGATGAACTTTTCCATACGCGAATTGTGCGCGCGGTAGAGCGGCGGCTGGGCGATATAGACAAAACCCTTTTCGACCATTTCCTGATACTGGCGGAAGAAGAAGGTCAGCAGCAGGGTGCGGATGTGCGCGCCGTCCACGTCGGCGTCGGTCATGATGATGATCTTGTGATAGCGCAGCTTTTCCAGGTCCGTGTCGTCCTGAATGCCCGCGCCCATGGCCGTGATCAGGGCTTTGACTTCCTTGTTGGCCAGCATGCGGTCAAAGCGGGTGCGCTCGGTGTTCAGAATCTTGCCGCGCAGGGGCAGGATAGCCTGATTTTTGGGATTGCGGCCCTGTTTGGCGGAACCGCCTGCGGAATCGCCCTCCACGATGAAAAGTTCCGATTCCACGGGGTCCTTGCTCTGGCAGTCGGCCAGCTTGCCGGGCAGGGCGTTGTCCGACAGCGCGCCCTTGCGCCGCACCAGTTCCTTGGCCCGGCGGGCCGCGTCCCTGGCCCTGGCCGCGTCCACGGCCTTGTCGATGATCAGCCGGATATCCTTGGGATTTTCCTCAAAATAGACGTTCAGACGGTCATAGACCACCCCGGCCACCAGGCCGGCCACCTCGCTGTTGCCCAGCTTGGTTTTGGTCTGGCCCTCGAACTGCGGCTGGGGCAGCTTGACGCTGATCACCGCCGTGAGTCCCTCGCGCACGTCGTCGCCGGACAGAGCCGTGTTTTTCAGCTTTTTGACCAGATCCTGCTGTCCCTTGATATAGCCGTTGATGGCCCTAGTCAGCGCCGTGCGGAAGCCCACCAGATGGGTGCCGCCTTCCTTGGTGCGGATGTTGTTGGCAAAGGTGAGGATATTTTCCTTGTACCCGGCGTTGTATTGCAGGGCAAAATCCACACTGACGTTTTCTATCACGCCCTCGCCGAAAATAATCGAATGGATGCCCTGCTCGCCGGAATTGAGATCCGCCACAAACTGGCGTATGCCGCCCTCGGCGTGGAAAATGTGGGTTTCACCGATGCGCTCGTCAATGCACTCGATGATCAGGCCCCTGTTCAGATAGGCCAGTTCCTCAAAACGCTTTTTCAGCGTTTCGTAGGAAAATTCGAGCACCTCGAAGATTTCCTCGTCCGGTTTGAAACGGACCGTGGTGCCGTGGCCCTCCACATCCTCGCCGATGACCGCGAGTTGGTCCTGCGGCACGCCGCGCGCGTAATGCTGGCGATAGCGCTTGCCGTCACGTCGCACCGTGACGGTCAGCTCCTCGGAAAGCGCGTTGACGCAGGACACGCCCACACCGTGCAGGCCGCCGGACACCTTGTAGCTGGTGTTGTCGAACTTGCCGCCGGCGTGCAGCTTGGTCATGACCACCTGGACGGCGGGCACGCCTTCCTTGGGATGGATGTCCACCGGAATGCCGCGCCCGTCGTCACGCACGGTCACGGAATTGTCCGCATGCAGGATGACCGTGATCCGCGAACAATACCCGGCCATGGCTTCGTCGATGGAGTTGTCCACCACTTCGTAAACCAGATGATGCAGGCCGCGCCCGTCCGTGGAGCCGATATACATGGCCGGACGCTTGCGCACGGCGGAAAGGCCTTCCAGAATGGTAATGGACGAGGCAGTATAGTTGCCGTTGCCGGAGGTTTCAGGGACCATCAATATTTCCTTTCTTAAAGCTCGGTTGCTGTATGCTCTGTCGAGACGTTCCGGGACCGTTTCCGAACAGTCTTTCGGAAACGGTCCTTACACGTCCTCTTCGCTGTAATAGGTGGTTTCGGAAACCTTCATGGGCATGATGATCACCGTGTAGTCCGGATCTTCCGCGCCCCGGATGCCGCACGGCCCTTCCGTGCCTGTGAGCAGCATGTCGATCTTGCCGGAAACAAAATGCCCGAGCACGTCCAGCAGATTGCGGGTGGGGAAGGCGATGCGCGAAATGTCGCCCCTATAGGTCACCTCCAGGCTTTCCGAAGCCGAGCCCACGTCCTGGCCCTGGGCGGACAGCCGGGCCTCGTTTTCGGAAAGATCCATATAGGTGCAGCGGTCGCTCTCGGTATTGAAAATCAGAATGCGGCCCAAGGCGTCCATGCCTTCCTTGCGGTCCAGGGTCATGGCGCTGACGCCTTCGTCCGCGAGTTTGGACATGAAAATGTTGTAATCCGGATATTCGTAGGCCGCGCGGGGCAGACTGAGGGTTTCGGCTCCGTCCAGACTGCGCAGGTAAAGACGCTTGTCCGTAATATTAAGTTCGATTTCGTCCACGCCCAGCCATTTTTTGATGTCCTGAAGATATTTTTTCTGGATCAGCATGCCTTCGGCGGGCAGACGCGCGGCCAGTTCGTCATGGGTGAAGGAAACCAGGGCGAATTGATGGCCATTGAGGCCGCAGACGTCGATATGGCCGTTTTCGCCGGGCTTCATGCACAGGCAGGCGATGGCGTCCATGGCGTCGTCGTCGCTGATGCAGAAGCCTACCTTGTCCAGCACGTCCTGCAAAAAGTCGCCGGACCAGGTCACCGCGTTCTCGGCCGGAAATTCCGAAAAATTCTGGAACCATTCGGAACCGCTCACCGGCAGTTTGTAAACGCGGCGTCCCTGCTCCAGCAGCAGATTGCCGGAAGCTTCGTCCAGCGTGAGGTTGAGCACGCCCGTGGGCAACTGGCGCACCAGATCCACAAAGGCCCGGCCCTGCACGCCGATGAGGCCCGGCTGGCTGGTCTCCGCAGGATAGCGGCCCGTAAATTCAATGTTGGCGTCCGTGGACATGACCGCGAGACTGCCCTCGTCGGCCTTGAGCCAGATGGAACGCAGATAGGCAGCGCCGGCCTTGGCCGGGATGATGGCCGCGGCTTTCTGCAGGCCTTCAATGATCTGCTCTTTGTTTACAGTAAGTTTCATATTTTTTCCTTGATATTATTAATGTCTGTTTCTTTGTGCCTAACTCTCAAAACATGCTGGAATATTTTATTTTTTTATGGCCAATGTTAGGAAGATGCGGGGAACGGCGCGCACACGACGGCTTTTTTGGGGGCCATGGGCCGTGCTCAGAGGGCCGTTGTTTCCAATTGCGTCACCAGGCGTTGCACATCTTTGTTACTAATCAGCAATTTCTTAATCTTTTTAATAGCATGAATGACCGTGCTATGGTCTCTTCCGCCAAAGGCCCGGCCCAGTTCCGGGTAGGACAGCCCCAGTTTCTGGCGGCAGAGGTACATGGCGACCTGCCGGGCCAGGACCAGATCCGGACGGCGTCTGGCGCCCAGAATGTCCTCGGGCCGCAGATTGAGCCCGCGGGCCACTTCATTCAGTATTTCGCGGCAGCCCGGCGGTCTTTCCGCCCCGCCGGTGCGCACGATGTTTTCCAGATCCGCCGGGGTCAGGCTTCTGCCGTGAACAGCGGCAAAGGCCTCCACTTTCAGCAACAGACCCTGAAGCAGGCGGAACTGGGCGCAACGCTGGGCCAGGTACAAAAGCTGTTCGCGCCCCAGGTTCAGTCGCCGTTCCTTGCTGAGCGTCTGCAGATAACGCAGGCGCACGTCCAGGTCCGGTTCCAGCAGTTCCACCACCAGGCCGCTTTCCAGGCGGGAGCGCAGGCGCTCATCCAGGTCTTTAAGAGCCTGGGCCGGTCCGGCGTGGGCGAAAATCATCTGGCGCGGTCCGCCGTGATCCGGGGAGGCCGTGAAAGACCTGCCGTCACGGGGACAGGCGTCCATGCAGACGATCAGTTTTTGCTGCCAGGCGCTCTGGTCGGCCAGATCCTGCATGTCGTCCAGCACGAGCGCGTCGCACTGTTCCCAGAAAAGTTCCGGGCGGCGCGTCCAGGAAGTGTTCTCCGCGCAGAAGCGCGCGGCGTTCTGGCAGATGACGCGCGCGTTGCGGCGTGTGAACGTCGCGGCCAGAGCCCGCAGCAGATGCGTTTTGCCCGTGCCGCTACGCCCGCAGAGCAGAAAAGGATTGTAGGCCTCGCCGATGGCGCTGGCGGCTATTTCTCTGGCGGCGGCCAGCGGAAAAGCGTTTTTGGCGTTGCTGATAAACGCGGCGAAACTGTCTTCCGCGTTACGGACGCCCGTTTCATGAACTGTTCCGCTTTTTGCGCCCGCGCTGTCACGGAGGGCTTCCGGCGCGGCGGGGCGCGCTGTCGCGCCGCCTTGTTCATAAACCACGCGTGGCGGGACTTTGTCCGTGAAATGGCGGTGGAGCGCGGCTTCAAAAGCGCGGCGTTTATGGCGTGAAAACCAGGCGGCGAAATACGTATGGGGAAAAACAACCCGCAACGTATCGTCTTCCTGATGCAGGGTCAGGCCCTCGAACCAGGTTTCCGTTTCCTGTCCGCCTTCCTGACTCAGTATGTGCCGCAGTTCATTTTTCAGCATGGAGTCCCATGTCGCGGGCGCTGACGCGCCGTCCTGTGGATAAGCTACCGGACCGTGCGCCGCAGGGCGCGGATAAAGTTCCCCGTACTTCTCCGCCTCAATGGAAACAAGGTGGATATGTAGCATAAAAACTTTGCTGAAACAAGTCTTGTCCGCGAGACGGGCGCGGCCTGTGGATATCTGTGGACAACGCGCCGAAGGGCGGTTACCGTGCCGTCCGCCAAACTGGACAAGGGCCTGAGGGCCGGATATAGTAATTCAATGGGGTTGCCGATGAAACGACTCTGGCTGGTGGGAATTTTTCTGATTTTGCTGGTAATGGGCGTGCTGGTGCAGCATGCCGGCAGAACCGGTTTTACGCCCGCTGAAAAGCCGGAACAGCAGCAAAATGCCGCGGCGGAGCCTGAAGCGTCAGGACCGCCGGACTCCTCGCTTTCTGCACTTCCGGATGTTCCGCCGGCGTTGCCTCAAGCCTCCGCTTCCGCTGAAGCCGGGCGCGCGCCGGAGGCCGTAGCCGTCGAAGATTACGCCGGGGTTCGCCTTCCGCAGCCTGTGCCAGGTTCCTCCACTGACGCGTCCGGCACGGTTTCCGGCAACAGTGCGCCTCAGCCTGCTCTGACGCCGGACACGCCTTTGGTTTTTCCCTCTCCGGACCAACCCGCCACGACCGCAAGCACAGAGGAACAGGCCGACGGGACGGCTTCCGGCGAGGAAGTGGTCAAAGGTACTGTGGAAAAAGGCGACACCATCAGCAAAATCCTGGAAGGGACGGGTAGCGAAGGCATCTATCAGTACATCAGCGCGGCCCGGCAGGTTTTTTCCATGCGCTCCTTCCGTGAGGGCCAGCCTTACGCCATCGTCACGGATACGGCTTCGGGCCGGGTCAAGCGCTTTGAGTATGAAATCGACAACCGCCGCCGCCTGGTGGTGGAAGGCGTCGAGGAACCGGTGGCCAGGGTGGAGGCCATTGAGTACGTCACCCTGCTCGGCACGGTGGAAGCCACCATCAGCGACAATCTCTTCCAGGCGGTGGCCGATGTGGGCGAAAGCCCGCAGATGGCCCTGCAACTGGCCGAACTTTTCGGGGCGGAAATCAACTTTATCCGCGATCTGCAGGAAGGCGACAGCTTTTCCGTGCTGGTGGAAAAACGCTACCGCGAAGGGGAATACAAGGGCTACGGCCGTATTCTTGCCGCGCATTTCACCAATAAGGGCAAGACCTTCGAGGCCTATCTTTTCCGCGATGGCTCGGAGAGGGCGCAGTATTACAACCGCAAGGGCGAAAATCTGCGTAAAACCCTTTTGCAGGCTCCCTTGGCCTTCACCCGCGTGACCTCCCGCTTCACGTCGAGCCGCAAGCACCCCATTCTGGGCTACAGCCGCCCGCATATGGGCGTGGACTACGGCGCGCCCACCGGCACGCCGGTCAAGGCCGTGGGTGAGGGCACTGTTACCAAACGCGGCTGGGCCGGCGGCTACGGCAACCAGATTATCGTCAAGCATGTGGCCGGGCTGGAATCCATGTATTCCCACCTTTCCGGCTATGCCCGGGGGCTGCGTCAGGGTCAGCGCGTGCGTCAGGGCCAGGTCATCGGTTTCGTGGGCAGCACGGGTCTGGCCACCGGGCCGCATCTGGATTTCCGCCTGCGCCAGAACGGCAATTTCATCAATCCCACCAAGGCCATCAACCCGCGCGGCGCGCCGGTTTCCGCCAAACGTCGGGCCGCGTTTGAAAAAACCGTGGCCGAGGAACTGGCCTATCTGCAAGGGCGGCGTCCTCTGGCCGGATACACGGTGGACAGCGTGGTGCCGGAGCATCCCGTGCTCACGGACAATACGCCGGATACGGAGCAGGAAAAAAAGCCCGCCCGCAAAAAACGGCGGGGTTAGACAATTTCAATGAGAGAGCGGTCGCCAGCCACGAAGGCCTGAGAATAAGTTATTTGCGCTGTTGAGCGCTGAAGTGGGCGTCTTTAACGTTTAAGAATATAACCTGCTGAAAGTAATCTGCTCCAAGACCTGTCCGTGTGGCCGGACCGTTTCAGGGAAGAAACGGAGGAGGGCCGGATGATTTTTTTTGATCCCATCACCGGGATTGCGCCCGTGGTGCAGGACACGCCGCCGGGCGACGCCCTGGTAATTTCCTACATGCCGTCCGAATTCATCGACGGCACGGCCGCTGTGGCGCAACTGACCGACGCGGCCAGCGCCGTTTCCTTCATGCAGAATCAGTGGCGGGCCGTGGCGGAAAATATGCGGGATATGGGCAATGTGGTCAGCGCGTATGGTTAGAGCGGTTCACGCATAAAATGCGTCAACCGCTCCTCTGTAACGGCTTAGAGTCAGGCGTATATTGAATGAAGCTGCGCGCCGCTCTGCACAAAAATGTCTCTCCGGAGGCATTTTTTATTTTTGACGGGAGAAAACATAAAGAGTATTTTTTATCAAATAGCGTCAATAAGTGGATTTGCAATTTTAAAAATCTTTTGACCGTTCAAAAATACTATGGATATGAAATTCAGAGATAAAAATCAGGCTGTATTCCTGGGAATACGCGTTGGGTTTATTTTTCTGATTACAGTAATTATTATTATTTTTGCGGCATATTATACCTTATCTCAAAATTTTCAGACCCTTCTGGCTAATTATACAATTAAACTTGTGCAGGCGATGGTGGCGCAAGGTGTGGACAGGGTTGAGTCCGAATTGGCAATAGGACGCAAGGAAGCAGCAATGTCCGCCGCTTTTTTTGATACGGCCGGGACCCCGATTCCATTTTTCCCCGGACCGGATACAGTGCGCATGGTGTACGTTACGCAAACGCAAACCATCGCTTCTGATGGCCGAAAGCAAGTTATAAACGACCGCCCGGATATCCGTGCCGCCTTTGGCGGAAAAATCGCCGTTTATGGGCCGTATTTCAATGAGCGCCATGAATTTGTGATCTGCTATTCCGCGCCGGTGATACGCAATGGAAAAATCAGGGGCGCGCTGAGTATAGAAAAAAACGGTTATACGTTCTGCAGGCTGATTGAAAGTATCCGCTTCATCAATACGGGAGAATCCTATATTATCAATGCGGAGGGTACGGATATAGCGGTCAGTGACCCGCGACATATGGAATGGGTCACTTCACAATATAATGCAAAAAAAATACTCAGCGGGCAAGAGGATGCGGTAACGCGTTCCATTCTGGAACTGGAGCAAAAAGGCCTTGACGGCGAAAAGGGAATTGGAACGTATTTTTGGAAAAACGGCTTGGTCTATGTGATCTATGAACCGATTCCATCCGTAGGATGGGTGTTGTTCGGCGGTTTACGGGAAGAAGAACTTGCCGCCATGACGCAATCCGTTTTTTTTACGTCCATCTCCGGGGGGCCCACGTTAAAAATTTGCCTTGCCGTGGTGCTTCTGCTCACGGTATTGATTATCTACTGGATTATTTCCAGTATGAAAAAAAGCGCTGAAATCAATAAAAAACTGGAAATCATCGCCAATCATGACGCTCTCACCGGTTTGCTGAACCGCCGTTTCATTGAAACCGGTCTGGCCGAAGTCTGGAAGTACCCTGTCAGAGCCTCCGGGCAGGCGGCGCTTTTCATGCTCGATATTGATAACTTCAAAAAATATAATGACTTTTATGGACATCTGAAAGGTGATGACTGCCTGCGCCAGATAGCCGCTACGCTTAAAAAAGCTTTTGATGGCTATAACAGCTATGTCATACGCTATGGCGGCGAAGAATTTATTGCTGTCGTCTTTTTGGTTGAACGCAAGCTTACTTTGGAATTGGGCGATAAGATTTGCCGCATGGTGGAGAATGAAGCATTGCCGAACGCTGACGGCGGTGTGGTGACAGTCAGCGTCGGCATGTGTCATATGCCAAGTACGGTTGACGTTTCCCTCACTGAATGTATTCAGATTGCCGATAAGGCTTTATATGAGGCTAAAAAAGGCGGGAAAAACAGGGCCGTGATGTTGGATGTCCCGCAACAGGCTCACGACGCTGCTCCATTACAAGAGTTTTTCGGTTCCACAACAATTAGTTAAAACCATTTGTGCTTCAGGCTGCGTATCAGCACGGGCAGTTTGAATCGTTTTGTTGCGGCTGGTACCGTTTTTTACTTTTTTCCAGCAGCTTGGCCGCGAAGGCCGCCGCGCCGAATCCGTTGTCGATATTGAGCACAGCCACGCCGGGCACGCAGGTGCAGAGCATGGTGGAAAGGGCCGCGAAGCCGTGCGTGCCCACGCCGTAGCCCACGGAGGTGGGCACGGCCAGCACCGGTGCGGGTGTGAGGCCCGCCAGAACGCCGGGCAGGGCCCCTTCCATGCCGGCCACGGCAATAATTACCCTGGCGCTGTGCAGAGCCTCCAGATGCGGGCTCAGGCGGTGCAGTCCGGCTACGCCCACATCCGTGACGCAGCCGCAGTCGCAGCCCCAGAATGACAGCGTGCCGAAGGCCTCCAGAGCCACGGCCATGTCCGCCGCGCCGGCGGAAACCACCAGAGCGTCGCCCTTTGCGGGCCAGGGCGGGGTCATTCGCTGTTGCAGATTTTCCGGACCGCCCAGAGAAAACAGGCGGGCTTCGGGCCAGTGCAGGCCCGTCGGGAAACGTCCGCTCAAAAGTCCGGCCTGTTCCGGCGCGACGCGGCTGACCAGCACCGGCCCGTGCCGGGAAAGGCCTTCCACGGCGGCCAGCAGAACCGCCTCGCTCTTGCCCTGAGCGAAAACCACTTCTCCCAGACCGGCGCGCAGTTCACGCTGCGGGTCCAGGTTCAGGCCGTGCAGGGTATCTCTGGCGGTTGAGAAACTCAATTGATTCAAGGCCTTGTCAGGATCAAGACCGCCCGCGGCCACCTGGGCCAGAATATCTCGAATGACGCTTTTTTGCATGGCGCATGTATACGCCAGGCCATGTCCATTGTCAGCTTTTTTCCAGTAATCAGGCCGTTTTCAGGCCATGCTGTTGCATTGTGGAACGCGACACGATACAAAAAAGTCCATGTCGACCCGCCGCCTCCTCTTTCTTGCTCCGGCCCAGGCCATTACCGCTATTTTCCCGTCCTTGCGGGATGCCGGTTATGAACTGGGCATTGCCGAAAACCTCAAAGGGGCCTCGGTATTCATCCGCAAGTCCGGTCCCGGCGTGATTTTCGCGCGGCCCGCCCTACCCGGTTTCCGGGTGGAGGATCTCCTGGCCGTGAGCGCGGAGGATCCCAATTTTCCGCCGGTCATCGTCACCACTGACAAAGGCAGCCCGGAAGAAGCGGAACGCCTGCTCGGCCTGGGCGCGCGCGACTACTGGCTGGAGCCCCTGGATGTGGAGCGGATCATGGCCGTGGCCCGCGAACCGCGCAAGGCAGCGCCCGTGCCGCCTTCCAGCACGTTGGGCGGGCACAGGCCGCAGTATGCCGAGGGCCAGGGCGGCCCGCGCATCGTGGGGCGGCATCCGGCCATCGCCAGAGTGCTGCAGCTGGCCCGGCAGGTGGCGGCCTCCAAAGCCACGGTACTGATTACCGGCGAATCGGGCACGGGCAAGGAAATGTTCGCCCGCTACCTGCACGCCATGAGCAAACGGGCGCGCGGGCCTTTTGTGGCCGTGAACTGCGCGGCCCTGCCCGAACATCTGCTGGAAAGCGAATTGTTCGGCCATGAAAAGGGGGCTTTCACCGGGGCCATCGCCCGCAAGCTGGGCAAATTTGAACTGGCTACGGGCGGCACCCTGCTGCTGGACGAAATTTCAGAAATGGACATGGCCCTGCAGGCCAAATTGCTGCGCGTGCTTCAGGAAGGCGAGATTGACCGGGTGGGCGGCGCGGAAACCGTGCGGGTGGACGTGCGCGTGCTGGCCACCACCAACCGCGATCTGGAAGACTGGGTCAAACAGGGCAAATTCCGTCAGGATCTGTATTTCCGGCTCAATGTCATACCCCTGCGCCTGCCTTCCCTGCGCGAGCGCGGCGACGACGTACTGGAACTGGCCCGTTTTTTCGTGGACATGTATGTGCGCGAGTACAAGCTGCCGCCCGTGGCCCTCGGCGATGCCGCGGTGGCCTGGCTGAAACAGTATGATTTTCCCGGCAATGTGCGCGAATTGCAGAATCTCATGGAGCGCGCCGTGCTTTTGGCCAACGGCCGCCCGGTGGAGCCCTGCCATTTTCTGCTGGAAAACGAAGCCTGGCCTCTGTTTGAGGAAGACATTCCGGATGCCGGGGGAGAGGACTCCGGCGATGCTGCCGTAGCCGCTACGAGCGCCGCTTCGGGCCAGGCGCCGCCTGCGGGCGGGGCGACGCCGGAGGCGGCTACGGGGCAGTTCGCCGGGCCCGTGATTCCGCTGCATGAAATGGAGCGGATCATGATCATCAAGGGCCTGGAAGCCACTTCCGGCAACCGCACCCAGGCCGCCGAACTGCTAGGCATTTCCGTGCGCACCCTGCGCAACAAGCTCAACGAATACCGTTCCCTCGGCCTTCCTGTGGATTGACGGGCCGACGGTTCGCCCTTTGTCTTTGTCGGGCCGGAAGTCTGTCAGTCAAGAATGGCGCAGGAGCTGGCCGCCAGCTTTTCATACAGCCAGTTGAAATTCAATTTGCCGGTTTTTCCGATGGCCGCGAGTTTGCGCAGGCCCTCGTCCCTGAGGGCGCGGGCCCGCTCCGCCACGGCTTCGGCCTCGTCCCGGCTTATGGCCACAAGGCCGTCGCCGTCGCCCACCAGAATATCGCCCGGCCGGATGACCGCGTTGCCCATGGCGATAGGCGCATTGATCTCGCCGCAGCCGTCCTTGTAGGGACCGTTGGGAGAAACGGCGCGGGCGTAGACCGGAAAATCCATGGCCCGCAGGGCGTCCGCGTCCCGCACGGCCCCGTCCACCACAAAACCGGCCAGACCCCGCTTGCGGGCCAGAGCGGCCATGATCTCGCCGCATACGGCGCGGTCCTCGTAGGCGTCGCAGGCCACGGCCAGCACGTCGCCGGGGAGGGCGTTGTCCACGGCGTAATAGAGCAGCAGATTTTCACCGGCGGGCAGATTGACCGTATAGGCCGTGCCCAGCAGGCGCGCCGCGCCCAGGGGCTTGATGGCCGAGGGCAGGGCTGCGTTGCGGCCCAGGGCGTCGCAGATGTCGGCCACGGCCAGATCCCCGAAAAGTTCCGGCAGGGAAAAGGACGGTCGTTCACTGTGCGGCAGGATTCTGTAACGTATAGTGCTCATGGCCGCCCTCCGGCGGATGGCGATGTGTGGGGTCCCCGGCGGGCAGGGCATGCCCGCCGGGGCATCCCCGCGCCGTGGACAAGAGGGCGCGGGGATGTCCTTGGCCGCCGCGCCGCGCGTGGTTTGCGCTCGGGACATGGGAGGGCGCGGCGCGACGGCTTCTGGAATGTGCGTCAGGCGCTTTCGTACAGGCGCGTCATGACGAATTCGCGATGACCCAGAGCTTCGGCGCTGGTATTGCGGCCGTTGCAGGTGCGGATCATCATGTCCAGCAGTTTGTCGCCCGCCGCGTTCAGGTCATATTCACGCTGAAGCAGGCCGGTCACGTCCACGTCGATGTGTTCGCTCATGGTGCGCACGGTGCGCGGATTGGCCGACAGTTTGATGACCGGCAGAATGGGATTGCCGATGACGTTGCCCTGGCCTGTGGGGAAGAAGTGGACCACAAAGCCGGAGGCCGCCGCCAGAGTGACCATTTCCGCCGCGGCGGACGAGGAATCCATGAACCAGAGGCCCGGCCCGGTGGGGCTTTCGGCCTTGTCCAGGCAGCCCGTCACCGGCGCTTTGCGGCCGATTTTCTGGATGTTGCCCAGGGCCTTTTCCTCAATGGTGGTCAGCCCGCCCTCGATATTGCCCTTGGTGGGCTGGGAGTCGCAGAGGTCGTTGGTTTTGTGGTCGTCCACCACCTTGGCGTAGCGGTCGAAAAAGTACATGAACTTTTTCTTCACGTCCTCGTTGATGCAGCGCGCGGCCACCAGATGCTCGCCGCCGGTGATTTCCGTGGTTTCGCCGAACAGGGTGGTGGCCCCGGCTTCCCAGAGTTTGTCAAAGGCGTTGCCCACCGTGGGATTGGAGGCGATGCCCGAGGTGGTGTCCGATTCGCCGCACTTGGTGGAGACCCAGAGTTCCTTGATGTCGCATTCCACGCGCTGGTAATCGGTGACCTGCTGGAGGAATTCCTTGGCCTTGCGGGAAGCCGCGGCAATGGTGTTCAGGTCGCCGTTTTTTTCAATGGAGAATCCGGCCACGGGTTTGCCGGTTTTGGCGATGCCGTCCACGATCTGCTGCGTCCAGACCGGCTCGATGCCGATGACCACCACGGCGGCCACATTGGGGTTGCAGCCCGCGCCGATCAGGGTTCTGAAATGCAGGTCCAGATCTTCGCCGAACTGCAGGCGGCCGTAATGGTGCGGCAGGGCCAGAGTGCCCTTGATGTTGTTGGCCACCGCCTGGCAGGCCGCGTTGGACAGATCGTCCAGAGGCAGCAGAATGACGTGGTTGCGGATGCCCACACGGCCGTTTTCTCTTCTGTAACCCCAGAATTTCCTATTCATGTTCTACCACCTCTTGGTTTTGACGTTGTGCACATGCAGGTGTTCGCCCTGTTTGATGGGCTGCACCACCTTGCCGATGTCCGTGCCGTATTTGATGACCGTGTCGTTGACTGCGAAATTGTGCAGGGCCACCTTATGGCCGATGGGGATGTCGTCCAGGATCTTGAAGGTGATCAACTCGTCCTCCTGCATGATCCAGCCGGTGCATTCCTGCCCCTTTTTCAGGCCTTCCACGACCACAACGCCCACGCCGTCGCCTTTTTCGTGAACAACAAAATCAACGCCCATATGTCCTCCAAAAAGGTTGCGCATGCTCCGGCCGATACGCATGCCGCTGTTCGGGAGATATCCGCCCTGGCCGGCGGGCATGGATCTCTGCCTACAACACGCCGAGTTTGGCGTATATGCCGGGCAGTTTTTCCTTGATGCTTTCATTGACCCGCTCGTAGAGATGCACGCCGTGGCTGTCCATGGCCACGGTCAGTGGTCCGAAGTTTTTCACCCGGAAGCGGTAAAGGGCTTCGGGATGCAGCTCTTCGAAATAGACCTGCTCCACCTCTTCAATCTGTTCGGTTTCCAGGGCCGCCGCGCCGCCCACAATGGCCAGGTACACGGCGCCGTATTTTTTCATGGCCTCCAGGCTGTCCTGATACAGGCCGCCCTTGCCGATGATGGCCCGCACCCCGTACCGGCCGATGAGTCCGGGCGTGAAGCGCTCCATGCGCGTGCTGGTGGTGGTGCCCACGCAGATTTTCTCCCACTTGTCGCCGTTCTTGCGCAGGCTGGGCGCGGTGTGGATGCAGGGCATGCCCGCCAGGCTCACCGGCGGGGGATTGTTGTGGTCGAAAATATGGATCTGGGTCAGATCGCGGATGCCGAACAGCGGACCGTCAAAGTAGACGATGTCCCCGGCGTGCAGGCTCCGGATGACCTCTTCGGAAAAAGGCGACGCGAGATGGTGGATTTTGCTCATGGCTGCCTCCTTAATATCCGTAGGCCACTTCGCCGGCGGGCGTGATGACGGCGCGGGCCCGGCGCGCGGGCCAGCACTGGGTGTTCACGGCCACGGGGTTCTGGGTGATGTGGGTGTAGGCGCTCTCGATGTGCACGGCCAGACAGGACACGTCGCCGCCCAGACCCATGGGGCCGCGCCCCGTGGCGTTGATGGCCTCTTCCAGCTCCTCTTCCATTTCGGCCAGCATGGGGTCGGGGTTGCGCTGGCCCACGGGCCGGGCGATGGCGTCTTTGGCCAGTTTCATGACCAGGTCGGCGGTGCCGCCCAGACCCACGCCGATGATGCCCGGAGGGCAGGGATTGGCGCCGCTTTCAATGACCGCGTCCAGAATGAATTTCTTCACGGCCTTGATGCCGTGCTGCGGGTAGAACATTTTCATCTGGCTCATGTTCTCCGAGCCGGAGCCCTTGGGAACCATCAGAATGTCCAGATTCGCGCTGTCCCCGTCAAAGTCGAAGTAGGTCACGGGCAGGCCGGGCCCTACCGAGGTCTGGGGATTGACCCGGGTGATGGTGTGGGTGGAGCTGCTGCGGAAGGGGAATTCCTGCGTGGCGCGCTTGGCCCCTTCATAGAGGGCGGCCTTGATTTTCGCGCCGTTCCAGGCGTAGGCCGAACCGATGCGCACCTTGTAGATGGGCAGGCCCGTGTCCTGGCAGAGCAGGGTCTTCTTGCTGTCCGCGATTTCAATGGCCTTGAACATGGCCTCGAAAACGCTGCGGGCAGCGGGCTTGGTTTCCCTGTCATAGGCCTTTTTCAGGGCCGCGCGCACGTCGGGCGGCAGGTCGCAGAGCGCCTTGATGTAGCATTGCTTGGCCGCTTCTTCCACGATGGCGTAATCAAAGGTATCCATACAGAGTTCCTCCTTAGGAGCCGGACGCGGCAGCCGCGTCGGCGTCCGGTTGCTGCGCGTGCCCGGTCTGCCCGGATTTTTTCGTCCCGAGAATTTCGCTGACCGGCTTCGCCACGGGCTTCACGCCCCTGAAATCCAGGGATAGCAGGAAGGCCGCCATGTCCTTGAGCTGTTCGGGCGTCAGGTCATAGGCCGGCATGGTGGACGAAGAGTAGACCTTGAGCGGATTTTTGATGTAGTCCGCCAGATACTGTTCGCTTCTGCCTTTTCTGACCATGTTGCTCATGTCCGGCCCGGTGCGGTGGCCGCCCTTGCCCATGATGTTGTGGCAGTAGGAGCATTCGCGCTCCGCATAGAGGAACATGCCGCGCCGGGCCTGTTCGCTCATGGGCTTGTCCGGCAGCGTCAGGAACTTGTTGTAGGGAGCGGCCTCGGAGTAGGCCATGAGCGTGAGATAGACGATGCAGACCATAAAGGTGACGGCCACGGCCAGGGACACGGGCCTGTTGCCCACGCCCTTGAGCCTGCTTTCGCTGAAAAAGGGCACGCCGAAGAGCATGACGAGGCCGCCGCCGAAAAGAAAGAGGCTGCCGATCATCTCCCAGGAGCCGGTGAAGTAGGTCAGCAGCTGGAAGAGCCACATATAGTACCACTCGGGCCGGGGCAGATAGTCGGGAATGAAGGTGCCGGCCCTGGCTTCCATATGCGGCGGCGCGTAGTGGGCCAGCAGCAGCAGACCCGCGAAGACGAGGCCGAAGGCCAGGGTGGTGCGGTTGATATGCTCGGGGTAGAAGCGGTAGGGCTTGCCGTCGGAAGGCGGCAGAATCTCGCCTGCCAGGCGCTCGCGCGGGTCCGAGATGTTGTGGATGCGAATCAGATAGATGTGCACGGCCATGAGCAGCAGCAGACAGGCGGGCAGAATCAGGGTATGCACGGAATAGAAGCGTGAGAGCGTGAAGCCAGAGATGTCGTTGCCGCCCAGAATGAAGCGGGTGATGTAATTGCCCACGCCGGGGTACTGGTTGGGAATGTTGGCCCCGACCACCGTGGCCCAGTAGGCTTTCATGTCCCAGGGCAGCAGATAGCCGGTGAAGCCCAGGCCCAGGGTGACCAGAAAGAGGCAGACGCCGGTGAGCCAGGTAAGCTGGCGCGGCTTGGCGTAGGAGCCGTGCATATAGGTCACCATCAGATGACAGAAGACCAGAAAGACCATCAGGCCCGCGCCCCAGTGGTGCAGCCCGCGCAGGATATTGCCCAGGGGCACGTCATTGCTGATGTATTGCACGGAATCCCAGGCCTTGTCCGGCGACGGCACATAATAGAAGGCCAGAATCATGCCGGTCACCACCAGGACAATGAAGGTCAGCGCGCAGAGCGTGCCCAGCACGGCGCTCCAGCCGGTGCGGTCCGGCAGCCTTTTGTACAGGAAGGGCTTGAGATGCTTGTCCCAGCCGATGTCGTTCCGGAAGCTCATTAGACTACCTCCACCTTAAGAATGCCGTTTTCCAGCTTCCAGGGCAGCCGAGGCAGAGGCGACGGCGGCGGACCGGCGATGACCTTGCCGTCCCGGTCGAACGCTCCGCCATGGCAGGCGCACTTGAAGCGCCGGGAAAGCTCGTCCCAGCTCACGGCGCAGCCCAGATGCGGGCAACTGCTGCTGAAACAGATGAAATCCTGTTCCGAATCGCGGCGCACCAGCACGGGCACTTCCTTTTCCTCGGAGTGGAAAGCCTGACTGCGTTTGTAATGCAGGGTCACGCTGGTGATGCCGCCCACCGGGAAGTCCTTTTCCGGCCCGGCGTTCACCCATTGGCTGGGCTGATTTCCCAGCGTGGGGCCCACGGCGCTGACGCCCAGCACCGCGCCCAGAGAAACCACGATGCCCGCGCCCACCAGGCCGCCGGCGCCCTTGAGGAAGGAACGGCGGGAGGCGTCGGACGCGTAGCAGGCGCAGGGCCGTGTGTTTTCAGCGGTACGGCCGCTCCGCGCTTCCGCTGCCGTTTCCACCTGGCCCGCCGGGGCCGGAGCGCTTTTTTCCGCCGCTTCTTGCCCGGCCAGCTCGGCGGGATGGGGCGGCAGGGGCTTGACGGCCTTGAGGTTTTTCAGGGCCAGGCGCTGGATGTACTTGATGGCCCGCGTGCCGCTGATGGATTTGGGACAGACTTCCGTGCAGTTGAATTCGGTGCGGCAGTTGTAGCAGCTGTCCAGGGCCTTGGTCAGGCGGGCCTCGAAGAGCGCGTCGCGTTCGTCGGCCAGCAGGGTGAAGGCGCGGTTCAGGGCCGCCGGGCCGCAATAGCCCTCGTGGCTGTCCACCATGGTGCAGCTCGACACGCAGCAGCCGCAGGCGATGCAGTCCGTGGCCATGCCGATGTCCACACGGTTCTGGTCGTCCGGCTTGATGACGTAGGGCTCGTCGCGTTTTTCCCTGGGCTCGAAGAAGGGCAGGGCGTCTTCGTACTTGGCGAAAAACGGTCCCATGTCCACCACCAGATCCTTGATGACGGGAAAATGGTTCAGGGGCCGCAGGGTGATGTCCTGCCCGGCGGGCAGGTCGCAGACGTTGGTTTTGCAGGCCAGGCCCTCGCGCCCGTTGATGACCATGCCGCAGGAGCCGCACATGTTCACGCGGCAGGCGAAACGGAAGGCGATGCTCGGATCCTGTTCTTTCTGAATGCGCAGCAGCACGTCCAGAATGGTGGTGGTGTCGGGATCGGGTATATCCAGAGTGTAGCTCAGGAAACTCCCTTCCCCGCCCTTTTCCGGGTCATAGCGGAATATCCTTACTGTGCGCGTATTGCTTGAAGATTGCATGGCGTCCTCCGTTTAATAGATGGCGAACCATGCGATCAGCGCGGCGGTAAGCCCCAGGCCCAGCGTCCAGGGCACCAGGCGGCGCGCGGAACATATCTTGGCGAGGTTGAAGTCCAGCAGGATGACGCGGATGCCCAGCGAGGCGTGCAGGGTTACGGCCAGCAGCAGAAGAAACTGGACATAGGGCTTGTAGGTGAAGCAGAGGTGCAGGATCAGCAGCAGCACGATAAAGACGGCGCTGACGCGTTGCAGCAGCCAGGCCCACATGCCCACATGCGCGCGCCCGCGCCGGTACGGATCGATTTCTCCCCATTGCATGGGTTTTCTGTAGTCAAGTTCGGGCGTATTCATCATTTCCCCCATTGTTTGCGTGTGGAACCTTATTTTTTGTGCTTCTGACAGGCCTCAAGCGACTTGTGCCTGAAGACCACTTCCCGCTTTTCAAAGACCGGCAGGCCGTCCTCGCCGCGCCACATGAAGGTGTTGAACAGGCCGTAGTCGTCGCGCTGCCCGGGGAAATCCTCGCGGGTGTGCGCGCCTCTGGTTTCCTGGCGCTGCAGCGCGGAAGTGGCGGCCATGACGGAAACGTCGATCATGTTCAGGGTGTCCAGATGGGTGTTGAACTGCATGTTGTAGGCCTGTCGCCCGCTCACGCTGGCCCGCTCCACATCCCGGCGCAGTCCGGCGAAGTCGGTGAGAGCCTCTTCCAGGGCGGATTCCTTGCGCACCACGCCCACCTTGACCCAGTTGGTCTCCTGAATTTCACGGCGGTTGTCGAAGGGCGAGGGGCCGCCCCTGCGGCTGAGCGGTTCGCTGATGCGGGCCATGGCTTCCTTGGCCATGCCCGGCGCGCTGTCCTTGATGCGGCGGTTTTCCGGCCTGGAGAGATAGGCGGCGATGGACTTGCCGGCCAGACGGCCGTAGACGCAGGATTCGCCGATGCCGTTGCCGCCCAGGCGGTTGGCCCCGTGCACGCCGCCGGCGTCCTCGCCGGCCACGAAGAGCTTGTCCAGAGAGGCCCGGCAGTCCACGCCGATGGCCGCCCCGCCCATGAAGAAGTGGGCCGAGGGCGACACGGGCACCATGCCGTGGGCCAGATCATATTTGAACTGGGCGCAACGCTCGGCCATGCCGGGGAAGCTTTTGAGCACGAAGTCCGCGCCGAGGTGGGCCGCGTCAATGCGCACACCGCCTTCGGGACAGGCGCGCCCGGCCATCATTTCCAGGTAGGCGGAACGACTGACCACGTCGCGCGTGGCGCGTTCGGCCACGTCCGGCGCGTATTTGAGCATGTAGCGCTCGCCCTCGCCGTTGTAGAGGTGGGCTCCCGCGCCGCGCAGGCCTTCTTCCAGCAGAGCCCCGGCCACCACGCTGCCGGGAATGATCAGGCCCGTGGGATGGAACTGGATCATTTCCATGTCGCGCATCAGCGCGCCCGCCCGGTACAGCATGGCGATGCCGTCCGCGGATTTTTCCGGGCCGGGGGCGTGGAAGCGGTACTGGGTGGGGCCGCCGCCCGTGGCCACCAGAGTGGCCGCGGCCTCCACGGTGACGAATGCGCCGCTGCGCATATTGTAGAGCAGCGCGCCGGTGACCGTGTTTCCCTCGGCGTCCAGCAGCAGTTCCACGGCGCGGGTTTCTTCCAGCACCGGAATCCGGCGCTTGAAGATCTGTTCCGTGGTGCGGCTGATGATTTCGATGCCCGTCAGGTCGCCTTTGTGCACCGTGCGGTCGAAACACTGCCCGGCAAAGGCTTTCTGATGGATGTGCCCGTCCGGGCGGCGGTCGAAAAAGCAGCCGCAGACGGTTTCCAGTTCCTTGACCGTGGGCGTGGCCTGTTCCACCAGAGCCAGGGCCAGATCCTGATCATTGATGTACTGGCCGCCCTTGAGCGTATCCATGAGGTGTTTTTCATGGGAATCGCCGGGGTCAAGCACCACATTGAAGCCGCCCTGAACCATGCGGCTGCATCCGCCCTTGCCTTTCAGCGCCTTGGTGGCGATGAGGATGTTCAGGTCCGGGTCTGCGTCATGAGCGTAAATGGCGGCCAGTTGCGCCGCCGCGCCCATGCCCAGCACCAGCAAATCCACTTTGTAGTCCGCATTCATAAGATTTACCCCTGTAAAACATTGCGGCAGCTGCGTTGCCTTGAATCAGCAAAGATGGTGCCAGCTTAATTTTTTTATGTAACACATTGATTTTTTGCAGTTTTGTCTTTGATGCTCCCCCCTTGCCCCAGGCGGCTGCCCAAATAAGGACGATTTGCTGCCCGCATCCGGGCGAAAAAGCCCGCATGGCCGTCAGGGCAGGAAGGGCCGGACGCGTGGAATGACCGGCAGGGAAAGAGCGAAGACCGCGAACCGCCGGGGCATGCCCCGGCGGTTCGTGTGAAGCTGGGGGGCATGAAGCCGGCGGCGTTCACGGCAATGCCCCGGATGAGACGCGCGCTTTTTCTAGCCCCCATAGCCCATGACGCGGGGCAGCCATGTGCATACGCCGGGGAAAAAGGTAAAAATCAGAATGCACACGGTCAGGCAGAGCAGATAGGGAAGCACGGCAATAGAGTTCTGTTCCACCGTGATTCCCGCCAGGCGTGAGGATATGAACAGGTTGACGCCCAATGGCGGCGTCAGCATGGCCACATTGTTGGTGACCACCAGAATGATTCCGAAATGGATGAGATCTATGCCGAGCGTATTGATCATGGGCAGCAGCACCGGCACAAGGATGATGATGGTGGACAGGGTTTCCATGAACATGCCCAGAAAATACAGTACGGCGATAATCATCAGCAGCACTGTTTCCGGCGTGTCGGAAATCTGCAGCACGAGCCGGGCCAGTTGTTGCGGCGCTTCCTCATACGTCAGGATTTTTCCGAACAGGGTGGACACCCCGACGATCAGCAGGACGGTGCCGCAAAACATGGCCCCTTCCAGCAGGGAATCGTAAATATGCCTCCATGAAAGGGCCTTGTTGATGCATACGCCCACGAACAGCGCCCAGAAGATGGCGATGACCGAGGCTTCCACGGGCGTGGCCATGCCGGAATAGATGGAGCCCAGAATGATGACGGGAGTGGCCAAGGCGAAACCGGACCTGCCGCAGGCCGTCAGAAACGTCCGCAGATGGAAAGGCGGCGTATCCTTGTCGCCCTGAAAGCCGTGTTTTCTGGCCAGCAGATACGCGGTCAGGCACATGCTGAAAGCCACGATGAAGCCCGGTATGAAACCTGCGGTGAACATGCCCGTCACGGAGACGTTGCACAGAATGGCATAAATGATCATGGGATTGCTGGGCGGGATGAGAATGCCGATGGTGCCGCCGGAAGAGGTGGTGGCGGCCGCGTAGTTCTTTGAATAGCCGGAGCGGATCATGGCCGGAATCATCAGCGTGCCCACAGCGGCCACTGTGCCCGGTCCGGAACCCGAAATGGCCGCGAAAAACGTGCAGGCCATAATCGTGGTGATGCCCAGACCACCGTGCAGACGGCCCACCATCTGCTTGGTCACGTCGATGATCTGTTTGGTGATGTTGCCGTATTCCATCAGCATGCCCGCCACCACAAAGCAGGGTATGGCCAGAAGCGGGAAGAGGTTGACGCCGTCAAACAGGGAGTTCGGCACCACGGACAACGGCAGGGCGCCGTCCATCGCCAGAAGCGCCGCTATGGCGGCGATGGCCAGAGACATGAAGATGGGCATGCCCAGTATGAACAGAATGACCAGCACCAGCATGCAGACAGCGAGAGCGCTCATGACGTCACCTCGTCCCGTACCAGTTCGAGGAGCGTGCCTCTGTGGATATTGCGGCAATACTGCTCCACAATGCGCCACGGCGTGAGGAAAAAGCAGAAAGGAATGATGGCTTCGACCCAGGCTTTGACAATGCCCAGCGTCGGCGACATTTCAGGAAATTCAAGGCCTTCCCGGAGTAATTCCAGGCCGTGAAAAGCGATGTACAGCGAAAAGGCGATCCAAAGGGCGTCCGTGCCCATCCTGACAAGCAGCCGCGCTTTCAGCGGCAGGAGCAGCAGGGCGGCTGTGATGCGCACATGGGCAAGCCGTTTGGCGGCCAGGGACATGCCCAAAAATACGGCCCAGATAAAACTGTAGCGCGAAAGTTCCTCCGACCAGGACAGACCGCCGCCCACGGCCGCGCGGAAAACGATCTGCAAGGCGAGGCAGACGATCATCAGCGCCACGGCGGCCACACAGCAGTATTCCTCAAAATTGTCGTAGAGTTTTTTCACTATCCTCATGCGCTCCTCCTTGGACAAAGGCCCCCGGCGCGACAGCTTTGGACCGCATGCGCCGGGGGCTTCTTTTTTACTTCGTCTTCATCACGGCAAGCGCCTCATCCACCACCGCCTTGCCTCCGACCTTATCGTAGAAGCGTTCCCAGGTGCCGCGGGCGGCCTGAAGCCACTTCTCCTCGTCTTCAAGCTTGCTGAGCTGCATGCCGTGGGAGAGCAGTTCGTTCCGCGCGACGATTTCCTGCTCCGCGGCCCAGCTCCATTCGTGCTTTTGCGCCTCAAGGGCGGCCTTTTTGATCAGAGCCCTGGTGGCGTCATCCAGCTTTCTGTACCAAGTCTCACTGACCAGAAGCGGGGCCACAAAGAAGGTATAGTGGAGCTCGGTTATGTATTTCTGAACTTCCCAGAACTTCTGGTCCCGGATCACGGTATAGGAGTTGTCCTGTCCGTCCACCACGCCCTGCTGCAAGCCGTTGAAGGTTTCCGTCCAGGCCAGGGGATGCGGTTCCACTCCCCAGGATTTGTAGGATTCCAATTGTACTTCCACGGGGGGGACACGTATCTTCAGGCCCTGCAAATCGGCCATTTGGGTGACCGGCTTCCTGGAGTTGGTCAGATGCCGGTAGCCGTCCACAAACCAGGCCACCGGCCTGACCCGGCTCTGTGCGGCGATGGCGTCGGCCATTTTGGACATGAATGCGTCGTTGGAGAAAAGCCTGAGCGCCTCTTCCGTCGTGGGAAAGATATAGGGCATGACAAACAGTGTGGACGCTGGCGCGAAGGGGGTCAGGTTGCCGCCTGCCAGACAGGCCACCTGGATCTCTGCGTTGCGCAGCTGTTTGACGTTGGCCTGCTCGTCTCCCATGGAGCCGCCATAAAATGTCTGGACGCGAATGGCGCCGCCGGACTCTTTTTCCACGACCTCCTTGAATTTTTCGATGCCCGTGACGTGAAGGCTGCCCAAAGGGTTGGCTGTGGCGGCCCGAATGGTCATTTTTTTATATTCGGCCGCGGACGCGCTGGTGACGCAGCACAGCACGGCCAAAGCGACGACGGTCAGCAATATTCTTTTCAGCGGCATCATCACGTTCTCCTGATGAAGGTTACGGTTATTTCCGCTTCACGTTGCAAAGGTCAGTTCCTGAGGCTACTGCGCCTGTGAGAGCTGCCGGACGACCTCCAGCATGGCGGTCCAGTCCTTACGGCCGTATCCCCGGGCGCGCGCCAGAGAATAGGCCTGACGCGCCGCGCCGCCGGTAAACAGGGGCACGTTTTTCGTATCCGCCACCTCAATGGCCAGGCCCAGATCCTTGTTGGCCAGATCAAGCATGAAGGAAGCGCTGATATCGCCCTTGAACACCTTGCCGGGGTAGGTGGCGTTGATATGTCCCCTGCCCGCGGGAGTGCCGCGCAGCACTTCCAGGAGGCGGTCGCGCTCAAGTCCCAAGGCCTCTCCCAGGGTCAGGGCTTCGGCGGTCAGGACGTTGAGCGTGATGCTCATGTAGTTGTTGACGATTTTTGTGGCGATGCCGCTCCCCAGGGGGCCGCAATGCAGAATGGTGTCGCCCATGCACTCAAGGCAGGGCCTGACGAGGGCCAGATCTTTTTCTTCGCCGCCCACCATGAATAGCAGCTTTCCCAGCAAGGCTTCCGCGCCGGTGCGACCCACGGGCGCGTCCATGACGCGCATGCCCTCGGCCCGCAGGCGCGCTCCCACCCGCAGCGTGACTTCCGGCAGAATGGTGCTGCAATCCACAAAAAGGGCGCCTTTGGCCATGCTGCCGACGATTTTTTCGACCGCCTGTTCCACATGCGGGCCGTTGGGGAGCATCGTGAACACGATGTCCGCGCCTTTCGCCGCTGCGGCCATATCGGAGCAGGGAACGCCGCCCGCCTTTTCAAAACGCTCCAGCGCCTCCGGGGCAATGTCGTAACCCTGTACGCTGAAGCCCTTTTTTATGAGATTCGCAGACATGGCCCCGCCCATTGTGCCCAAGCCGATGAAACCGATTTTCATAGCCGTTCTCCTCAATAGTTGATGACCCTTGCTGACATCAGCGTGCATACAATCCGGCCAGAGCCGCATCAGGCGTGTTTTCCCCCATCGGAGTCGGATTGTGATCCGGCCGCCCACCATTGGGGATGGGCTTTCAAGTACTCCAGCCGCTCATACAGGTCGCAGCCCAGTTCCCAGCGCGGCTGGGCGTAGGGCCTGCCCGCCGCTTTCGCCTCAAGCGCGGCCTTGACCTTCTCCGGCGTGGCCGGAAGCGTCGTGATCCGGATCCCGGCGGCGTTGGCGATGGCGTTCAGAATGGAGACGTGCCCGCAGCTCTGAAAACCTTCGGCGCAGCCGGTGGAACCATGGGGGCCGTTAGCGCGGGGCGTTTCGTGGAAGATGACCGTGATGTTGTCCGGCACGTCGTTGCAGCGCGTGATGCCGGCCCCGCGCATGGAGGCGTGCTTCTTCATGTCGTCATACCGTTCGCTCAGCGCGTAGCCCACCGAATGCGCGTAACTGCCCCAGGCCTGGCCGAGCGCGCCTTCGAAACTGCCGACTTTGCCCACATCCGCGACGATGGTTGTCGCAAGCACCCGCGTTTTGCCGGTGGCAACGTCCACTTCGACTTCGGACATGAACAGCACGTAACTCTGCGCCACGGCGCCGTAGCCATGGCCCGTATCGGGGTCAATATCTCCCCAGTTGGAGGATTCTTCGCCACGATATTTGGTGGGAATGCCTTCGTCCCGCATTTCCCGCCAGGTGCGGAAAGTTCCGTCCGGCTTGCGCATGGCTTCCAGCAGTTTTGCCGCGGCGTTGATGGTGGCGTTGCCCACCACATGGTGCGACCGGCTTCCCGAAGCGGGCCCGCTGTCCGGGCAGGTGGCGGTATCGTTGCGAACGAGGCGTATCTGCCCTGGGTCCAGGTGAAGTTCACGCAGGGCTTCATGCACATGCACGACGCTGCCGGTATCCGCGCCTTGTCCCACATCCGCCCAGGTGCTGTAATGCGTGATCGAACCGTCCTCGTTCAGTTCAAGATCAATGAGGCATTTGTCCGGAACCTTGGAGACGTGGTATCCCCCCCAGGAAATGCCGACCCCGCGGCGCTTTTCCGGGGTGTCTTCCCTTTTGGCGCGCGCTACGGCCTCCTGATAGCGGGGGCGCATGATATCCATCATCCCGCGCATGGGATATTCGCGGTACGGGACGGAAGTCGTGCATAAATCGCCTTCAACGGCCACGTTCCGGTAGCGCAGTTCAAAGGGATCCATGCCGAGTTTTTCCGCCAGCATATCCACAAGCTGCTCGCTGCCTGTGTAGGTTTGGGGAGAGCCGAACGCGCGGTAGGCTGTTCCGAAGTTGTTGTTGGTGAAAGCCGTTCGGACCAGGCCGCGAATGTTGGGCACGGCATAGGGATAGCCCCAGAAGCGGCAGACCTTGTTCGTGAGATTGCCGGCCATTTCGCTGTACGCTCCATGATCCAGCCCGACGAGGTAGTCCAGCGCGATGAACCTGCCGTTCGCGTCGCAGGCCAGGCGGGCGTTGGCGTGGATGGGAGAGCGTTTGCCGGTGGTATGTTGTTGCTCCTCGTAGCTCATGACCAGAGAGACAGGGGCGTCGAGGGCCAGGGCGCAGGCCGCGATCAGCGCCGGATTGCCCGCCGACATGCTGAAGCCGAAGCTCGCGCCCGCCGGGTTCATGATGATTCTGATCTTTTCTTTGGGCAGGCCGACGGCATCGGCCATCTGTCCGATGATTCCGTATACGAATTGGGCTTTGCACTGGATGGCCACGCCGCCGTCCTGCGGATAGGCCTGAAGCACATCCGGCTCAATGGGCATGTGCGGCTGGCGGGTGGTGCTGAAGCTTCCCTCCGCCACATGGGCCGCGCCGGCGAAGAGGTCGCGCGTGTCGTCGCCCTTGTACACGGGCTGTTCAATGTAGATATTGGGATATTGCGCGAACAGCCGGGGGGCGTCTTTTCGGGCCGCTTCCATGAACGTCATGCAGGCCGGCAGCATTTCGTAATCCACAACAACCTTTTCCGCCGCCGCGCGGGCCTGTTCGCGGCTGTGGGCGGCGACGACGGCGACGATATCGCCGTGGCGTCGGACGATGTCATCGCAGATCACCGGACGGTCCCGTCCGTCGCAGGCGCTGTGGACCGCTCCCTGGGGAACGCAGAAGCGGTTGGTTCCCTTGACGTCCTTTGCCGTAATGACTCTCACCACGCCCGGCATGCGCACGGCTTCATCCATATGGATGGCCTTTATCCTGCCATGCGGGATTTTCGCCATGACCACCGCCAGATGGAGCGTCCCGGCGGGCATTTTTTCAGCCACGTCCGCCCCGTAGTCACAGGTTCCGAGCACCCGGGTCAACGCCGTCGGCTTGGGGAAATACGTTCCGTAAAGACGTCCGTCCCCGGGCATGTCGACGTTGAGGTCATCCGGGCTCTTTTCGCCGCGCATGACTTCGGCGGCGGCCATGACAGCATCCACGATCGGCTTGTAGCCGGTGCAGCGGCAGATGTTGTTGTGCTCCGTGAACCAGTCGCGCACGTCCTGCCGGGAGGGCTTCGGGTTTTCATGCAGCAGGGCCTTGGCCGACATGATGAAGCCGGGCGAGCAGAAGCCGCACTGCACGCCGGCGTGAGTCGTGAAGGCCTTTTGCAACGGATGAAGATGGTCCGCATTGCCGAGCCCTTCAATGGTTTCCACTTTGGAGTATTCTTTAGACGTTTTTCATTTTTTTCGTGCAGGAGCGCACGGCCTTCCCGTCCAGCAAAAGCGTGCAGGAGCCGCACTGCCCCGCGCCGCATCCGACTTTCGTCCCGGTCAGTCCGAGACGGCGCACGGCATCGGCCAAAGAATCCTTCTCGGGGTCGCACACGACTTCCCGATCAATTCCGTTGATGTTCAGGATTCTTCTTTGAATCGACATACCTCCTCCTTTTTGCATCCCCGGCCATTTGAATGTGGTTACGATCCGGCGCATGGCGTCTTTTGCGCGCCGATCAGAGATACAGGGCGGCTGACGTTAAAGAGATGGGGCAACGCGCGGGGTGTTCACGGCAGGAACGGCCAGACGCGCGGAATGATCAGCAGAGAAAGGGCAAAAGCCACGATCTGCCAGAAAAATCCGTAACGCACGTAATCCAAGAACGTGTAGTTGCCGGGCCGCAGCACCAGAGTGTTGGAGGGCGTGGCGATGGGCGTCATGAAGCAGGCGGCGGCGCTCATGGCGATGCCCATGACGAAAGGCAGGGGGCTCAAATGCGCGCCCAGGGCTATGGGTATGACCAGGGGCACCATGATGGCCGTGGTGGCCGTGTTGGACATGATGTTGGTCAGTACGGCGGTCACCAGCATAAGGGTGCAGAAGAGAACATAGGGATCGGACACATGGCTGACGACAAAGTCGGCAATCAGCGTGGCCGCGCCGGATTTGTTCATGGCGAAGCTCATGGACAGCATGCCCGCGAAGAGCCAGACAGTGGTCCAGTCGATGCCGGCCTGGGCCTGCTTCAGGGTCATGCAGCGGGTCAGGATGCAGAGCATGGCTCCCAGCATGGCGGCGGAGGTCAGCGGCACCAGGCCCGTGGCCATACAGATGATGACGAGAAAGTAGATGCCGCCCGCGATCCACATGTGCACGCCGCCGTCGGGAACCTCCACATCCTTGAGTTCGGCCACGTCCTCGCGGGCCGGCGGAATCAGAAAACGGGGGAACAGCGCGAAAAGAACCGCGCTGATCAGGGTCAGGGGCAGGCCGTACCAGGCGAATTCAAAAAAAGCGAACTGGCCGTATTCCGGCGCCATTTTGGCCAGGATGCCGTTGGCCACCATGCTCGGCGCCTGACCCACCAGCGAGATGCAGCCGCCGAAGCTGGCCGCGTAGGCTGTGGGCAGCAAGATGCGCGAAGGCGAGAGGTGCGCCTTGCGGGCGATGGAAATGATCATGGGCAGGGTGATGGCCGTGACGCCGGCATTGTTCAGAAAGGCCGACATGAAGGCGATGAGAAGAATGGCGAAGACCAGAAGGCGGGTTTCGCTGTGCCCCGCCTTGCTGATGATCATGGTCGCCACGCGCTGGGCGAAGCCCGTGGCGAAGGTGGCCTCGCCCAGCATGAACAGGCCCACAATGGTCAGGATGCTGGTGTCGCCGAAACTGACCCAGGCTTCCTTGACCGTGATGACGCCCAGGGTCGAAAGCGCGCAGGGCACCAGGATGGAGGTCACGGCCAGGGGGATCCATTCCGTGAAAAAAAGCACCGCGGCCGCCAAAAGTACGCCGAAAACAATATAGACATGGGGCATGTTGACGGCTTGCGGCGGCGAAACGGCGGCGAAAGCCGTCGCGGGCAACAGAAACACGGCAATGGTGGACAAAAACACAGCTATTCTTTTCATGAGACGTCCCTATCAATGAAGGTTGTGTCCCGAGCAGCTGAAGGAATAAGAATGTAAGATGTCTGTATTGCATTATATTATCTGCACAATGAGATGGAAGTGAGGAATATGAAGCAGAGAACGATTTTTCTGAATAAAAGATAATTGCATTTTTTGTTGATGATATTGCCGAAATAAGATCCCAGAAGAATCATGGGAATGGCGGGTATGACTTTCAGCAGTCCGTCGGGACCGAGAATGTCGATGCAGACATAGGAAATGGTTTTGCAGGTGTTGGTGACAAAGAAGAGGATGATTGTGGCGCCCACAAAGATGCGGCGGTCGCGCGCGGCCGTAATCAGGTACAGGGACCAGACCAGTCCGCCCGCATGGGCCAGCACCGTGGCGACGCCGCCCAGAAAGCCGTAGATGTACGCGCCCTTGTCCGCATGGCGCGCAGTGAGTCCGCCGAAGAGTTTTTTCAGCAGCGCGGCCACGGGAAAGCGCGGCCAGAGCAGACCGAGAGCGTAAAGCACGCCGAAGACGCCCACACCCGTGCGGAAGATCGCGCCGGGAATCAGGGGCAGCACCAGCACGCCCAGGATCAGGCCCGGCAGGGCGGCAAGAAACAGCCGCGTGAGCTCCACGCGCGGCAGCCACTGCTTCCAGTAATAGCGCAGCCCGATAATGTCTGAAACGAGCATGAGGGGCGCGCCCAGACCCAGAGCTGTTTTCGCGGGAAAAGCCAGCGCCAGGGTGGGCAGCAGGAAAAGGCCCGCCCCCACGCCCACACCGGTTTTGATGAGGCCGGAAAAGAAACCGACAACGGCAATAATGATAATATCTGAAGAGATCATAACTATACCTTGAGTATGCTGTTAAAAGTTATGACCCATAAAATGTATTGTTACAGATTTTTCTATGACATAAA
The DNA here is from genome assembly GCF_009696265.1 of Desulfovibrio porci. NCBI lineage: Bacteria > Pseudomonadati > Thermodesulfobacteriota > Desulfovibrionia > Desulfovibrionales > Desulfovibrionaceae > Desulfovibrio > Desulfovibrio porci. The sequence continues at coordinate 53,601 of NZ_VUMH01000011.1, read as the reverse complement.
TATAGTGATTATATATGCATAATAAAGTTTATATAATTGATTACAGTATATTTAATGCAGTTGAGTTTGTGTATTTAATAGTGGTAAAGTTTATGCATGTCCAAATATGAGCAAGTCCTGTGCCAAGCCGGGTCTGTCCGGTAGTTGCCTGAACTTCTTGTTGTTTTTTTCTTCACAATGGTTGCGTGTTCAATGAAAGCACTTCATTGCTGAGCGTTTTTGTCGGTATTTCAGCAAAAAATGCCCGTATACGGGCGAGGGGAGAGAGCCATGTCGGAGCAACATGATGACGCCGGTTTGGGGAATCCCTTGCTGGCCGCGGCCCGGATCATCCATCGCCTGTCCGGGCTGGCCCCGGGCAACATGGACCGCAGCAAGCTTTTTTCTTTTCTTTCCAATGAGTTCCGTGTCCTTTTCCAATATGATCGTTTCAGTATTTTTCTCTATGACGCCGAAAGGGAGTTCCTGAACTCCTTCACTTCGGCGGACGGCACGGTGGTGGAGATGTTCTCCAACACGCGCATCGCCCATAATACCGTGGCCTGGCAGGCCATTCAGAGCCGCAAACCCGTGGTTATCAACGATCTGGCCTCCCTGGGCTGGGGCGGCGGAGCTTCGTCCCTGGCTTCGGCGGGGCTCAACGCCACCATCGCCCTGCCCCTGATCCTGAACCGGGAGGTCATCGGCACCCTGCACGTCTCGTTTGTGCGCCAGCCGGATAATGTGGCGGAAGTGCTGAATTTTTTGCTGGAACTGAGTCCGGTGCTGAGTCTTTTTCTGTTTGTGGTGCTTACCGAGGAGCGCCGGGCCCGAGCCAAGGCGGCGCAGCGGGCGGCTCAAAACTCGTCGGACGAGGCGGACGCCGCCGGCGCGGCTCCGCTGGAGAACCGTCTGCTGGAAACCCAGGACATGGCGAGGGTCATGTCCGTGGCGCGCAAGGTGGCCAAGCTGCATATCCCGGTGCTGATCGTGGGCGAGACCGGCACGGGCAAGAGCATGCTGGCCCGCTGGCTGCACTGTCACAGCCCCCGGCGGGAGGCCAATTTCATCAAGGTGAACTGTCCGTCCCTGGCTCCGACCCTCTTTGAGAGCGAAATGTTCGGCTATGCCAAGGGCGCGTTCACCGGGGCCTATGCCAAGCGCATCGGCAGGATCGAAATGGCCCAGAACGGCACCCTGTTTCTGGATGAAATCGGCGAGCTTTCACCGGACATGCAGAGCAAGCTCCTCCAGGTCATGGAGGAAAATTCCTTTGAACGGGTGGGCGAGGCCCGTTCCATCGGCGTGGACATCCGCGTGCTCTCCGCCACCAATATTGATCTGGAAAAGGCCCTGGCCGAAGGGCGTCTGCGCCGCGATCTTTTTTACCGTCTGGCCTCGGTCATTCTGCGTCTGCCGCCGTTGCGCCGCCGCAAAAACGACATTCCCATTCTGGTGGAGTACTTCATCGGCCAGTTTGCCCAGCAGTGGGATCTGCGTCCGCCGCGTTTGGCCAGAAATGTGTTGCGCGAACTTTGCGATCACGACTGGCCGGGCAATATTCGTGAACTGCGCAACGTGGTCAGCCGGATTCTGCTGCATTCCCTGGACGGGGCCGTGACCGAAAGTTTTGTGCGCGAGGCTCTGCACGAGTGGGAGACGCCGGCCGTGCTGCCGCTGGAAACGGACGCCCCCGCCGCTCCGATGGCTGGCCGGGTCCCGCTTCCGGCTGAAGACCGTCCGCCGTGTCGGTCCGCAAACCCGGCCCTGCCCACGCTGGAGGAAAACGAGCGCGCCCATATTCTGGAGGCTCTGCGCCTGACCGGCGGGCGGCTGTCCGGCCCGCGCGGGGCAGCCGCCCTGCTGGGCGTGCCCCGCTCCACCCTGCAGCACCGCTTGCGCAAGCTGGGCATTACCGTGTAGCCGCGCGCCTTTTGCGGCCTTTCCGCATCCCGGCTCCGGTTTATCTTCCGGCTGTGCCGGTGATGTTCGCGGGGGGCCAGGAAAATAAGCCGCAAGACGCATCTAAAAAATCTTATTTATTGATTCGACAGCCCGAGAGACAGACAAAAAGGGGCAAAGCCACCTTTTCTCCGCCGGAGCAAAGCGCAGGCGGATGGCTGGTGTCGGGAGAATGCTAAAAACTAAGATTTTTCGGCGCCGGCAAGGCTGGTTTTGACGGATAATCACGACAAATAAGGGGTCGGCAAAACTGAAATTAGATGCGTCCTCCCTGGGCACGGCCGTACCTTTTCTTGAGTTTCCGCGCAAAGGCGCTTATACTTTCCGCTTCTGTCAGCGCCCCTGTTCCCGGCGGCTTCCGCCGGAAGCGGGAGGACAATTCGGCATTCCGGAGTACGCATGCTCGATTATATCCGTTCCAACGCACAGTCTTTCGGCGTCAAAGTGGCCTTCGGCGTCATCATCCTGGTCTTTGTCTTCTGGGGCGTCGGCAGCTTCAATGACAGGGATTCGGTCAATGTGGTGGCCATCGTCAACGGCGACCCCATCCTGGTCCAGCAGTTCGAGCAGGCCTACCGCAATGCGGAGGAATCGGTGCTGCGCAATAATCCCGGCATCACCCGCGAGCAGCTCAAGGAGCAGCATCTGGGTCGTCAGGTGCTGCGCGAGCTGATTCAGCAGACCCTGCTGACCCAGGAAGCCGCGCGCGCGGGCATCAGCGTGACGCCGCTGGAGCTGCGGCAGGCCGTGGGCGGGATCAAGGCCTTTCAGGACGCCCAGGGCCGTTTCGACCCTGAAGCCTATACCCGCGTGCTGGCCGCCCAGCGGATCAGCCCCGCCCAGTATGAAAAAGACATGAGCGACCAGCTCCTGCGCGAAAAAATCTTTACCCTGATTACCGCGCCGGTCTGGGTGGACCCGGATGAAGCGCAAAACCGTTACAATTTCCTGCGGGAACGGCGCGTGGTGGACTATTTTTTCATTCCGGCCAAAAAATTCGCCGACGAGGTCAAGGTGACGGATCAGGACGTCACGGCCTATTATGACGCCCACAAGCAGGATTTCGCCATTCCGCCCAAGGTGGACGTGGCGTACGTGAGCGTGTCGCCCGAAACCCTGGTCAGGCCGGAAAGCGTCAGCGAGGCGGATGCGCAAAAGTGGTACGAGGCCAACAAGAGCCGCTTTGAAGAACAGGCGCAGGTCAAGGCCGCGCATATTCTGGTGCCTCTGGCTGAAAACGCTCCGGCCGACGCGGAGAAAAAGGCCCGCGAGGACGTGGCGAAGATTCAGGCCGAACTCAAGAGCGGCAAGGATTTCGCGGCCGTGGCCGACGCTCATAACGGCCCCAATGCGGCCGGTCCCGGCGGCGAGCTGGGCTGGATCGCGCGCGGCAAGACCGTGAAGCCCTTTGAAGACGCGGCCTTCGCACTGGAGGCCGGACAGGTTTCCGGGCCGGTGCGCAGCCCCTTCGGCCTGCATATCATCAAGGTGGAGGCGAAAAAGCCCGGCGGCCTCAAACCCTTCAAGGACGCGCTTCAGGAGGCGCGCCAGGGCCTGGCGCAGGAGCAGGGCGCGGACAGGCTGCATGACGTGCTGGACAGCCTGATTGAAGACAACATTCTGGGCAAGCCCCTGGCCGAAAGCGCGGCCCGCTTCGGCCTGAAGGCCGAACAGAGCGGGCTGCTCAGCCAGAGCGAACTGGAGCGGACGCTGGGCGTGACTTCCGGCGGGGCCGCCACCCTCATTGCCACGGCTCCGGGCGCGCCCGTGGATACGGCCCTGGAGGCCGGGGACAAATATCTGGTGGCCAGGGTGATCAAATCCGAACCCGCCTCCACCCGGCCGCTCAGCGCGGTGAAGGAGGCCATTGTGGCCAAACTGACCGCCGAAAAAGCCCTCAAGGCCGCCATGGAAAGCGCCGCGGCCCGCCGTAAGGAATTGAAGGGCGGTCCTCTGCCCGAAGCGCTGAAAGCGGGTCTGGACATTAAGACCGCTCCGGCCATGGAGCGTGGCGGCAATCTGGCGGATTTCGCGCCCGACGCGGCCCTGTCCGAGGCCGTCTTCGCCGCCCGTCCCGGGACCTGGCTGCCCGCGGCCTATGCCGTGGACGGCAAAAGCGAGGGACCGGGCGCGCTGCTCTGCCGCGTGGCCGCCGTGCAGCCGCCTGATCCGCAGGAATGGAACACCGTGCGCGATCTGATGGCCAACGGCGTTTCCCGCGAACGGGTGGACGGCCTGTATCAGCTTTTCATGCAGAACCTGGCTTCCAAGGCCAAGGTGGAAGTGCTGAATACGAACATTGTGGACCGCGTGAATATGTAGCGTGTCCCACGTTTGAGCCGGGCCGCCGGCAAAACCGGCGGTTCCCGGGCTGCGCGCCGGGCACGGCCCGGGTTGTACCGGAATGTACAGTCCTGAGGCGTGCCCGGCTTTTCAATGCATAAACGCCCCCGCCATGTGCGGGGCTTTGCCGGGAGAAGCGGAATATGTGCGGGATTATCGGTTATGCGGGCCATCGGCCCGCCGTGCCCGTGGTGGTGGAGGGTTTGCGCCGTCTGGAATACCGGGGCTATGATTCCGCCGGTGTGGCCTTTGTGCGCCAGGGCGGCCTGCGCGTGGTGCGTGCCAAGGGCAAACTGGCGGCCCTGGAGGAAAAGCTGGCTCAGGAGCCGGTCTCCACGGCCACCTGCGCCATGGGCCACACCCGCTGGGCCACGCACGGCGTGCCCGCGGAGCGCAACGCCCATCCCCATCTGAGCAACGACGGTTCCCTGGCTCTGGTGCATAACGGCATCATTGAGAATTACCAGGAAATCAAGGCCGAACTCACGGCCAGGGGCTATGTCTTCCATTCCGAGACCGACACCGAGGTGCTGGTCAACCTCATCGCCGAGCGCCGCAAGAGCGAGCCGGATCTGCTGCACGCCTTCGCGGCGGCCCTGCGCGAGGCCCACGGGGCCTACGCGGTCTGCCTCATGGACCGCGCCGAGCCGGAAACCATCTATGCCGCGCGCATGTCCGCGCCGCTGATTTTCGGTCAGGGCACGGGCGAGAACTTCGTGGCCTCGGACATCCCGGCCTTTCTGCCCTATACCCGGCAGGTGGTCTTTCTGGAGGACGGCGAAGTGGTGCGGGCCACGGCCACGCGCTATGAAATCCTGCGTCTGTCGGATCTGTCTCCGGTGGAGCACGAGGTGCAGACCATCCAGTGGGACATGCAGGCCGCGCAAAAGGGCGGCTATCGCCATTTCATGCTCAAGGAGATTTTCGAGCAGCCGCGCGTGATCACCGACGGCCTGACCGGCCGGATCACCGCCACGCGCGACGCGGCCCTGCTGCCGGAACTGGACGCCCTGCCCGTGCCGCGCCGCCTGCATATCGTGGCTTGCGGCACTTCCTATCATTCCGGGCTCTGGGGTAGGCATCTGCTGGAGCACTGGGCCGGGGTGCCGGTGCAGGTGGAGATCGCCTCGGAGTTCCGCTACCGCGACAGTCTGCTTCTGGATAAGGAGGATATGGTCCTGGTCATCAGCCAGAGCGGCGAAACCGCCGATACCCTGGCGGCCCTGCGTATCGCCCGCGAGCGCGGCGTGGCTGTGCTGGGCCTCTGCAACGTGGTGGGTTCGTCCATCGCGCGCGAGGCCTCGGCCGTGATCTACACCCAGGCCGGGCCGGAAATCAGCGTGGCCTCCACCAAGGCCATGTGCAGCCAGATGCTCACACTGGCCCTCATGGCTCTGTACTGGGGCGGCCGCCGGGACATTCTGCCCGAGGCGCGGCGGCGTGAGCTCATCGGCCTGCTGGAATCCCTGCCCGCCCTGCTTGACGCCCATTTGCCGGCCATGCACGACAAGGCCCGCGAACTTTCGCGCAAGTACGCCCAGGCCCGCAATTTCTTTTATCTCGGGCGCGGGCACTGTTACCCCCTGGCCCTGGAAGGGGCGCTCAAGCTCAAGGAGCTGTCCTACATCCACGCCGAGGGCTATGCCGCGGGCGAAATGAAGCACGGTCCCATCGCCCTCATTGATCCGGCCTTTCCCACCTTCGCCCTTGCTCTGGACGACGCGCTGTTCCCCAAGGTCAAGTCCAATATCGTGGAAGTGCAGGCCCGCCAGGGCAAGGTCATCGCCCTGACCAATCCGGGCCTGGATCTGGCGGTGGACGATCCCTGGATTATCCCGGCCCTGCCCGCGCCTCTGGCCGGTTTTGTGGCTCTGCCCGCGCTCCAGCTTTTCAGCTATGAAACCGCGGACTATCTGGGCAAGGATGTGGACCAGCCGCGCAATCTGGCGAAAAGCGTCACTGTGGAATAAAAAACGGTTTTTATGGGGGAGGGGCGCCTTTTGGAAAAGGCTCTCCTCCCCCATCTTCCTCCCCATTTTTTATTCATGATGTAACAGGCCGTCGGCATTGCCGACGGCCTGTTACATCAAAATAAGGGGGTCAGGGGGAGATTATCTCCCCGGTGGGGCGCGGGCAACGCCGCTACAGATAGGGCGAAAAGATCCAGCAGGCCGCGTTGCGCAACTTGACCGGCAGGGATTGGCGTTCCAGGTCCGCAAGGGTGATTTCGCGGCTGCGGCTGATGGCGTCGTCGATATGCCCGGCCAGCAGGCCGTGGAAAGCCGGATCAAAAACTTCCATATTCAGTTCGAAGTTCAGGCGCAGGCTGCGTGCGTCCAGATTGGCCGAGCCGATCTGGCTGTAATAGCCGTCCACGGCGAGCAGTTTGGTGTGAGCGAAGGGCGGTGGCTGATACCAGACCCGCACGCCGGCGTTGAGCAGGGTCGGCAGCAGGCGGAAGGTGGCCCAGTGCACATAGGGCAGATTGTTTTTGGCCGGAAGCACCACGCGCACGTCCACGCCGCGTTGGCCCGCCGAGCGCAGACTGCCCATGAGGTCGTGCGTGGGCAGAAAATACGGGGTCATGATCCGCACGCTACGCCGGGCCGTGTTGACAGCCCCGCAGAAGAGGTCATTGAGCATGTCCGCATCGTTGCCGGGGCCGTCCATGACGATGCGGCAGTGGCTTTCGCCTCTGATCTGGCCGGAACCCGGCGGCAGCGGCGTGTATTCGCCGGTGCAAAAGCCCCAGTTGAGCAGAAAGGCGCGCCGCAACTGGTTGACGATGGGCCCCAGACAGCGGAAGTGCACGTCCTGCACGCAACTTTTCCGGCCGCTTTGGATATTGTCGTCGGAAATGTTCATGCCGCCGGTAAAGCCGATGTCGTCACAGACCAGGACTTTGCGGTGGTTGCGCAGATTGATGCTCAGATTGGGCGGGAAAAGCTTGGGCGGCAGGAACAGCGCCACCTTGATGCCCCGGGCCGCGAGTTTTTTCCAGGGTTTGCGCCAGGAATAGAGCGTGCCGATGCCGTCCACCAGCACGCGGACGTCCACGCCGCGCGCGGCGGCGGCGGCCAGGGCTTCGGTAAAGGCCGTGCCTGTATGTCCGGCGTTAAAGATGTAGGTGGCCAGAAAAACATGGTTGCGCGCCGCCGCAATGGCTTCCAGCATGGCCGGGTAGGCCTCGTCGCCGTTGCGCAGGGGGCTGAGCGTGTTGCCGCCGCAGAGGTGCTGATCCGTCAGGTTGCGGCCCAGATGCGCCATGCGGACGATATTTTCCGGCACCTGTTCGGGCGGTTCCGCGGGGCAGGCCGGATGAGCGTATTCCGGCTCCTGGGCGGCCCGCTGCCGCATGATTTTTTCGGCCCGGCTCTGAGCCCGGCTGATGCCGAAGAGCACGTAGAGCAGCGGCCCCAGCACGGGCAGCAACAGGGACGTGGCGGTCCAGCCCAAGGCCGAGCGCGGATCGCGCTTGGTCAGCAGGGCATGACAGACCGCCACCCAGGAAAGGATGTGGGCCGCCAGCAGGCCCAGCGTTTCCAGCAAGAGCATCACGGGGCAAACACCGACGTCACGCCGTCAGCGCGGGCGGCGGGCCGGGCCGCGCAACAACCGCAATCCCGCCGCCCATGCGACGCCGTCTCAGTACAAGTCATATTTCCGGAGCATTCCGTGAATGAACAGGGCCGTTCATTCATATCGCATTGTCTAGTGACGCACGGCCAGGAGGGTGACATCCGTATTGCGCAGCACGCGTTCGGTAATGGAACCGATCAGCATGTCGCTCAGGCCGTCGCGGCCGTCGGTGAACATGACGATCAGGTCCGCGCTTTCCTCATGGGCCACGCGCACGATGGTTTCAGCCGGGGTGCCTTCTTCCACGCGGGTGTGGAAGCTGATCCCGGCCTTTTCCAGCGTTTCGATGGGCGGGCAGAGCAGGGTCAGACCTTTGGCGGCTTCCTCGCGCTTGAGCTCGGCATGGGCTTCGCCGCCCACGATCTGCGGCAGCGGTTCGGTAACGTGCAGCAGGATGATCTCGCCGGAACAAAGGCCCATAGCGTGTTTGAGCGCTTTTTGGGCGCGTTGGCCGTGGCTTTTGCCGCTCACCGGCAGAAGAATTTTTTTGTACATGCTTACTCCTTGTCTGCCCACAGTGGCGATATTCCTGACGGGGCGGTCTTATTTTCGCATGTCGGCGCGCTTTGCGCAAGCCTCTGTCCCGGCTGAAACGGGGTAAACGTCGCTTATGAGAGATGAAAAAGGCCCGTTCCCATGCGGAACGGGCCGGGAAACCGTCTGGAGCAGATTAACGTTCTTAACGTTTAAAGACGCCCACCTCGGCGCTTCACAGCGCAAATAAATGTGCTTGCGCCTTCGTGGCGGGCGGCTGCTCGCGCAGCCGCCGGAGCAAGTGCATTTTGAAATCGTTCTGATAATGCTGTTTACTTGCGCGGAGTCAGCGCAATGCGGTTGCGTTCCACCGCTACGGCCAGTTCGGGCAACAGATCCTTGAGCGCGTTCATGTCGTTGGCTTTGGCCGCCCGCTCCACGCAACGGGCCATGCGGGCCAGCACCCGGAAGCCGAAAGCGTCCGATTCCGCCGCAATGCGCCCGGCGGCCTCGCCCACCAACGGACCGCGACGGCTCAGGAAGGCCTGTTGGGCGTCCTCCATGGCCGCGTCCAGACGGTCCACCAGTTGCAGGATGGTCTTGTCCGGACCCGGTTGCGAAGGCTGCGGCACGGCTGCGGACGTCGGCGCGGATGTGGGGGCGACCGGCGCGGGTTCGTCCGGCGGGCGGATATCCGGCGACACCTCCTGCGCCGTTTTGGCCGGTGCGGGGTGGACCGGCTGGCGGGATTCTTCCGCCGGGCTCGTCAGAGGCGTCGGCGCGGGGGTAGGCGCGGGACCGGAAACTTCCGCGATAAGCGTCGCCAGGGGCGGCGTGTCCTTTTTTACGGGTTCGGCGCCGGCGATAAAGTCCATAATGGAGCCGCCCAGGCCGCTTTCACTCGCCGGAGCGTCATTGTCCGCGGACGGCGTGGGCACGGGCGCGGCAACCGGCGCGGGCTGCGCGGCCAAGGGCTTTTGCGCTTCCTCCGTCACACGGAAGGCGGCGGGGGAAGACGTCGTCGGCTGAACAGCGGGTGCGGGTTGCGGGGCGGCGGGAGCCGTCTTTTTGGGAACGGGCATGGGTTCGCCCACCCACTCGCCGGGCGCGCGCAGGCCGGGGCTGGTGTAGACGCTTTTTCGCGTGTCCTCCGCGCTGTCCGGACGGCCGGCGGTCTTGGCCGGAGCCGGGGCGGGCCTGAACGTGATGCGCGGTCCGCGCCGCACTGTGCCCTGTACCGTGTTTTGAGAGATGTTCTGCCGGGACGGGTTTTCCGGCCGGGGGGCGGTTTCCTTGTCTTGCTCCTGCGGACGGGAAGGCGCGGGGCTGCCGATGGGCATGGGTTCGCCCACCCATTCACCGGGCGCGTTCAGGCTGGGGCTGGTATAGGCGGCGCTGACGCTGACCGTTGCGGTCGGTTTGACTTCGGAAGCGGGCACGGGCTTGGGCGCGGTTTTACTCCGGATGGGAACAATGGTCGCGCCTGGCCGCGCGGCAAAGGTGACGGGCTGGAAGGCCGGTTTACGGGGCGCTTCAGTTTCCGTCTCCGTGGGATTTTGCGGCGCTTCCGGCGTAGCCGCCTGCGCGGGAGCGGATTCCGGCGCGGGCGTTTCGTCCACAACGGGTGTTGTTTCCTCAACCGTTTCGGGCGTGGTGACGGGAGCGGAAGCGTCCGTCTCAACGGCGGATTTCGGCGTGTCCGCAACCTCCGGGTTTTCTTCAGCGGGCGCAGGACTCTCGGCCGGATCCGCTTTTTCCGTGGGTTCCGACGCGGTTTCGGCCTTGTACCGCACGGCGGCCGCCCTGTCCGCGCTTTCAGCGGCCGCATGGCTTTCTTCGGGTTTTTCGGGCTGCTTTTCTTCCGTCGTCGCGGCGGACTCCGGCGCAATTTCCGCCGCCTCCGTCTGGCTTTCCGCGCCCCAGACCGGACCTTCCAGTCCGGCGGCGGCGGAAAATTCCGCCTGCATGGCGGCACCGCTTACGGGCGCGTCCTCGTCTGTATCAGGTGTGGCCACGGGCGCGGCGGCCATGATCAGGTCATTGGGCGCGTAAGGATTGACGAAGAGGTCCGCCGGGATGTCTCCCGGCTTGGGCGCGGGGTCTTTGGGCGCGCCCGGACGGCTGACCGGGGTCAGACCGGCGTCCGCCGGGGGCAGGTCCATATCCGGCAGAGGACCGTCGCTTTCCGGCAGGCCGCTGAACAGCCCGCCTTCAGGCTTGCGGGTTTTCTTGTCCTCTCCCGCGCCGACCAAGGGATCACGCAGGGATTCCGCAAAGCTCAGCAGGTCGGGCAGGGCTGTGAGATCCGGGATTTTCAAGGGTGAACCGCCGTGACTGTCCTCGCTGCCGAACAGATCCGGCAAAGGCGGTCGGCCGGCGGCGTTCGCGGCCGGTTTGGCGGCCTCAGCGGCAACGGGGCTGCCAGCGGCGTTCGCGGCCGCGGCATCCTGTCCGGTGGTCGTGGCCGAGTCAGGGGCCGCCACAGCCGCATCTGCGTTGTCGGGCGTATCTTCCGCCGCTGCCGCGGCTTCCAGAATTTCCTGCACCGTCTGGCAGAGGGCCTCGCTGTCCACAGGTTCCAGCAGCGCGTGGGTAAAGCCGGCGTCAGCCAGCTGATCCCATTGCTTGTCGTCTTCCGTAATGGCCAGGGCTTTGAACAGGGGCAAGTCCGCGTCGTCGGCCAATGTGCGGAACTGGCGCAGCATGTCGCCCGCCATGGGCGAGGCCAGTCTGCCCTGCGCCACCAGCAAAAGGGCCGCTTCGCCCTTGTGCAGTTGCAGGGCCTCGGCCAGGCTGCGCGCTTCGGAGCTGCGGCAGGGCAGGCTTTCCAGCATCCGGGCCAGGGTCTGGCGGTCCAGAGCGCTTTCCGCCGCGATCAGCACCAAGGGCTGTCTGCGTTCCGCGGGCGCGATTTCGTTCTCGTCACGCTCCAGGCATTTGAGATGCAGGGTAAAGGCGATGGTGGCTCCGTGCGGGCTGCATTCCACGCCCAGAAAGCCTTTGTGCGCGCCGGCCAGCTCCCAGGCGCGGGTCAGGGCCAGACTGGAGCGGTCCTGCGGCGGCATGCCCGAGCCGGTATCCGTGACCGTAAAAAGCAGATGCCCGGCATTGGCGCTTTCCGGCACGCGGCGCACCGAAAAATGCACGGCCCCGTGCCGGGTGGCGCGCACCGCGCTTTCCAGCAGCAGACAGAGGGTTTCTTTCAGGGCTCCGGCCTCGCCCTCGTACAGATGGCTCAGATGGGGCGGCATGTACCAGGCCAGACCGATGCCGGCGTTTTCCGCCGCCGGGGCCACAGCGTCATGGGCTTCGCGCATCAGATGCTGGAGATTGAAGGGCGCGGCGGTTTCCGTCGCGGAGCGTTTCCGGCCCGATTGCCGGGGATTGCTGATGATATCAGACAGTTCACGGGCCGCGCCCAGCATGCTTTCCGCATACTGGCGCACCGCCGGGGGCAGGGAGCAATGTCCCAGGGCCGCGCCTTCGCGCATCAGGCGGTCCAGGGGCGGACGCAGGGCGTCTTCCAGCAGGCCGGGTGCGACACGCTCCGAAAGCGAGGACGGCGCGCTCGTGTCCGCATCTTCGGAGCCGTCCGGCCCGGACGGCGGGGCAGGCGCGGCCGGAGCCGGGGGCACCAGGCGCAGATTGGGGTCGTCCAGCGGCTGGTCCAGAGTGATGGTGCCGTCGGGTTCGGCCTGCACGTTTCTGGCCGCTGTGTCCGCGTCAGGGTGTTCCGCCGCCATGTCGTGCGGCGCTCTGGTGGCGGCGATGATCAAGGCGCTGAGCGCCGTGCCCCAGAGCGGGGCCGAAGCCAGCAGATTGGCGCCAAAGCTGCTGTCCAGGCCCAGGATGCCGCCGGCCACAAAGAGCGGCGGCAGCAGGCAGCCCAGCAGAAAGCGTTTGGCCCCGCCCAAACCCATGATCCAGGCTCCCAGCGCGGTGGGCACGAAAAGCAGGGTTCCCAGAGGCCAAAGATCAAGATAGCGGGTCAGCCAGGCGAAGTCCGGCACAAGAGGCAACAGGGCCAGAGGCGCGCCGGGCAGGGAGAGCAGCAACAGCTGGATGTCCAGGGCGCGGGAGCGCTCCCGCGTGCGCATCAGGTGGCGGCCCACATGGGGCAACAGCATCAGGGCCACCCCCGGCGCCAGCACGGCCCCGGATTCGCCCAGTCCGATATGGCCGGAACCGGAGGCGGGCATGCCCATGATCCCCTGGCCCAGAGCCACGGCCACGTACAGGGCCGTCCAGACGCGCCATTGGCCTTTTTCGGACAGGCTGCGCAAAAGGCAGAGCAGCATGACCACGCCCAAGGCCAGGATGGCCGCCGTGCGCGACAGGCTGCCCCAGTTGCCGGCGGCGTTCTGCGGCGTGCGCAGCATGGGTGCGAACCACAGGCCGGGCAGGCCGTCCAGGCGGATATAGCAGGTCTGGGCCTCTTTGCCCGCTTCGGGCAGCAGAAGCACATTGCGCTGGGCTGGAGCGGATTCGCGCCACTCCAACGCGCCGCTCAGGCTGTTGGCGACCGGTTCGTAGAGCAGGGGCATGCCGGGCACGCTTTCGCCCATGTCCAGCAGCAGGGTGGCGGGCCTGGTTCCCTCGGGCAGAGGGGCCAGCGTGAAGCGCAGCCACATGACCCCGCTTTCGCGCGGCAGATCCTTGAGCGCCAGGGGACGGTAGTCCCCGGCTTTGGCCGGAGCCGCGGCCTCCTCCACGTCCAGGGTGCCGGTTTCATCCAGCAGATAGTCGAGGTAGGGCAAAAGAGGGGTGCTGGGCGCGCCCGGCGCGGCGGGCAGCATGGTCTGAGCCCGTGAACCCCCGCCCCAGCCGAGGCAGATCGCGCACAACAGAAAAACAACGGCCAGAACCTGCGGACGGGCCGTGCCGGAAAGAAGGTATGCCATAGTGTTTCCGCCTGTCATGTGAACTGGCTTTCCGCCGCGCGGAGGGCGCGGGTTCCGTCTCCCCGCGCCCCCCGCTTGTTCCGCAACGGATTTAATGCAGATGTTTGATCATTTCGGACACCGGCTGCCCGTCGGGTGAACGGGCGCCGGGATTGACCTTCAGCAGGCGTTGCCAGGCCCGCGTGGCCTCATCTTTGCGGTGCAGATCGTAATAAAGCACCACGCCCTCGTTGAACAGGGCGTTTTCATGGCCGGGGTTGGCGGCCGTCGCTTTGCGGAAGCTGTCCACGGCCTGCTCGTAGGCCCCGGCCTCACGGTACATGATGCCCAGATCCGTGAGCACGTCGGGATTGCCCGGCGCGAACATCAGAGAGCGCTCATAGGCTGAAATGGCCTGTTTGGCCTGACCCGTGTCAAAATACAGATTGCCCAGGGCCGTCCAGCGCGCGGCGTCCTTGGGATTGGTCAGCAGGGCTTTTTCCAGATCGGTGATCTTCTGAACCAGTTCCGGCGGCATGGGCGGCTGATTGTCCTGCGCGGGCCGGGCCGCCTGCGGCGCGGGAGACGCCGGGGGCGCGGCTTCCGGCTGGGGCGGAGCGGCATGCGGCGGCACGGCCGGGACGCCGCTGTTGAGCAGGCCGGGCAGCAACCCTCCCAGATACAATCCCAGAGCCAGGGTCAGCAACATGCCCATGAGGCAGGTGCTTTTGCGCACCATGCCGGTGGGCGCATCCGCGTGAGACATGCCGGAAGACGCCTGCCGTTCGGAAACGGAGGCGCTGCCGGGGGTGTCGCGCACAGGCGCGTCTTCGGGGCTTTTCTTGCTTTTACGGCGGGCCATATGCTCCTCAAAGGTGGTCAATGCAGCGGTGAAGGCTTGAAATGCGCCAACCGGCCGGGGAACGGCCATGCTCTTTGCGGTCAACCTACAACCTGAAAAAAAAAGAGGCAAGCCCGCAACTTATGGATAAGAAGCGGGCCTGGCAATGCGGCGGGCGGGGCGCGGCTCAGGGCCGCGCGGCCTTCCCGCTGGTTTCATTGACTTTTTTTCCGGTTTTGGCGGGCGTGCCCGCCTGAGGCTGTTGGTCCTGCGGTTCCGGCTGCACTGTTCCGGCGTCCTCCGCATGGGGCAGGGGGGCTTTTTCCAGCTCTTCGCGGATGCCCTTCTTGAGGTCTTCGCTGGCCTTGGGATCATGCAGGCCCGCGCTCAGATGCTCCACCCCGCGCTTGGGATCGTGGAGAAAATGGATGTAGAGCACGCCCAGGCTGTAGCGCACCGAGGCGTTGTCGTGCAGGCTCACCACCTTTTCCAGAAGCTCGGCGGCTTCCTTGTGCTTGCCCTGATTGTGCTTGATGACGCCCAGCAGATAGGGGGGCTGGGGATTGTTCAGATCCAGGGTCATGGCGCGCTGGGCGAAGGTTTCAGCGGCCTCCCAGTTTTGGGCGCTCATCAGGGCTTCGACCAGATGGACCATGGCGTCCACGTTTTTGGGATCCTTGGCCACTTCCTGCATGAGCATGCCCACGGCGTCGCCCATGCCCGCGGGCGCCTGGGGCGCGGGCCGGACCTGCACGGTGAGGTGCGGATTGCGGAAGCGCTCCGTGAGGGAAATCACCAGCATGGCGGCCAGAGCCAGGGCCAGCAGCAGGACCAGGGCGCGCGCCGGGCCGTTGAGCTTGGGCAGATCAGTCATGGTTAAGCATCTCCCATTGGGTCAGGCGGGCGGCCAGGGCGCGTTGTTGCGCGGCCAGGAAAGCCAGGTATGCGCCGAGGCCGATCCACACGGCGGCATTGGCGATGACGATCCAGGTAAGGGTATCCATATGTCCTCCGTAGAGAGCGCGTTACGCGGCCGGGTTGTCGGCATTGGCGGCCAGGGCGTCGAGGCGGGCGCGCAGATCAAGCTGGCGTTTGCGCAGCCAGACCAGCCCGGCCCAGAGCAGGCCGAAGGAAAGCACGCAGGCGATGACCGTGAGCTTCATTTCCGGTTCCAGGCCGCCGCCCTTGGCGGCGAACACCGCCGGGTGGATGGAGCGCCAGATCCGGGCCGAAATAAAGACCAGGGGCACGTCCAGAAAGGCCACCACGCCCACCACCGCGCAGACCAGGCTTTTGCGCTGCGGCGGCAGGTCAAGGCCGCGCAGCACCAGATAGCCCGCGTAGACGAACCACATGATCAGGGTGGTGCTCAGGCGCGGATCCCAGGTCCACCAGACGCCCCAGGATTTGCGGGCCCAGAGCATGCCGGTGACCAGGGCCAGGCCGCTGAGCAGCACGCCCACCTCGGCGGCGGCGGCGCAGAGCCTGTCCGCGCCGGGATTGCGGCGCAGCAGATAGGCCACGGAAGCCAGAAAGACCGTAAAGAAACTGATCAGCGCCCACCAGGCCAGGGGCAGGTGGATGTAGAAAATCTTCTGGATCAGGCCCAGGGTGGCCTCTTCCGGGGCATAGGCATAGATCAGCCACTGGCAGCAGGCAAAGGCCAGTCCGCCCAGCAGGGCCAGAAGTTGCGGCATTTATTCGTCCCCCGTGTAGATGAAGCTGAACAGCAGCAGCCCGGCCCCCAGAAAAACCGCGTCAAAGGCGCAGGCCACGCTCAGCCAGCCGCCCGGCCCGTCCGGAGAGGCGGCCCCCAGGGTCTGCGCGCCCACGCCGATGCCGGAGAGCAGCAGGGGCGTGAGCAGTGGAAAAAGCACGATGCTCAACAACGATTCGCGCGCCGCCTGGCCCTGCGCCAGCGCGCCCAGCAGCGACCCTAGGGCGCACATGCCCAGGTCCGCCAGCAGCAGGGCCGCCAGGCCCGGCAGAAGAGGCCCGCCGATGTCCTGTCCCAGAAAAATCACAGACGCGGGCAGAAAAATGATCTGGGCCAGCAGCAGGAGCAGCAGGCCCGCCAGCGCCTTGCCCAGCCAGACGCCCTGAATGGGCGCGGGGCAGAGCAGCAGGCCGAGACGGGCGTTGTTGACCTCTTCCAGAGCGTAGAGCTGGTTGAAGATCAATACCTGGCAGAAGGCCGAGCTCAGCCAGAACACCGCCGCCGCGGCCTGCGGACTCATGCGTTCGCCGATGCCCTGGGACAGGCTGAACACAAAGAGCAGTAGCAGGCCGAGCAAAAGCGCCTGGATCAGGCCACTGCCCCGGGCCAGGGTCAGGGCGAGATCCTTGCGGGCCACAGCCAGGGTCAGGCGCAGCATATGCCGCCCTCCCTGTCCGCGCCCGTATCCGTGATTGCGCCTGCGGGCACGTCAAAACCGGCAAAAGCCGCCGGCGGGCCGTCATAGGCCAGCTTGCGGTCGGCCAGGAACAGCAGGCGGTCGGCCAGGGGCGCGTCCCCGGCCAGATCGTGGCTGATGAGCGCCACGCAGGCCCCGCGTTGGCGGGCGGCCGTTATTTCGCGGCGCAGAAGAGCCAGGGATGCCGCGTCCAGGCCGGTGCCCGGCTCGTCCAGCAGCAGCAGGTCCGGCTCCAGCATGAGCACGCGCGCCAGATTGAGGCGCTGGGCCATGCCGCGCGAAAAAATGCCCGCGCGTTCGTGGGCATGGGCCGCCAGGCCCACCCGCTCCAGCATGGCCGACAGCCCGGCCCCGGACAGGCGCAGGCCGTGGGCCGTGCGCCAGAAGGCCAGATTTTCCAGGGCCGTGAGGCCGGGATAGAGAAAGGTGGCGTGGCCCAGATAGCCCAGACGCGGACCTTCCGCGCGCGGGCCGGACTCCGCCAGACGCACGCTGCCCGCGCTGGGGCGGGAAAGCCCGGCCATGATTCGCATCAGAGTGCTTTTGCCCGCGCCGTTGCCGCCCACCAGCAGCGAGACGCTGCCCGACGCGAAGGCGCAGCTCACATCCTTGAAGATCACTTTGGCGCCGTAGAGTTTGGCGACGCGGTCGAGCTCAAGCATGGGCGGGCCTCCCGGCTTCAGGCCTTGCCGTCGTCATCCGGCCCGTCTTCGGACTTCCCGACCGGGGATGCGCGGCGGCGCAGGCCCAGCAGAGGCAGCAGGCACATCAGCGTGCCGCCGATCCAGATCCAGTTGACCAGGGGCTCCACACTGACCTTGACCAGCACGCGCAAGTCCTCGTCCAGACCCAGCAGGGAGCCGTAGATTTCATTGCCCAGACCCGGAATCACGTCCACCTCGGAGAACTGCATGTTGCCGAATTTGTCGTACATGCGGCGTTCCGGCGCGATGACGCCGAGGTCTTTGCCGTCCTTGCTGATTTGTAGCCGGGCCGCGATATAGTCGTAGCCGGGCTGACGGCCGTCCTTGATGTCCAGCAGGGTGGCGGTGTAGCCGCCCACCTGTTCGCTCTGGCCCTTGGCCAGGAGCATTTCCCTGTCCTGCGTGTACGGGCCGGAAAAGGCGATGCCCAGCGCGGCCAGGGCCATGCCCAGATGCGCGCCCAGCGCGCCCAGACCGGCGGGTTGGCGGCGGGTGGCGCTGTCCGTGAGCAGCAAAACCACGCCCAGGGCGATGGCAATGGCGGCGGACGCGCCCAACAGGGCCGTGGGCTGACGGTAGCCCAGCGCCCAGATCACCGCTGCGGCCGCTACAAAGGCGCCCAGTACCGCGAAGAAACGCCCTTTGCCGCGCAGGCCGCCGTTCCAGCCGAGCCAGGGACAGGCCGCCATCATGACCAGCAGCAGCGCGCCCAGCGGCAGGCAGACCCGGTTGTAGAAATTGGCGTCCAGGCCGCGCGGGGCCGTGGTCCAGAGTTTGCTGATCACCGGCCACATGGTGGCGGTCAGGATGATGGCGGCCAGGGCCAGCAGCACCCAGGCCACCAGGGTCAGCAGGCCCTCGCGGCTGTCCAGTCCGGCCAGGGGCCTGCCCTCGCGCGGGGCCGTGCAGGCTACCCAGAAGGTGATCAGCAGCCCGGCCAGCACAAAGACGGTCAGGGGCGTGCCCACGCTGCCGTCGCCGAAGGCGTGCACCGAATCAATAACCCCGCTGCGCACCAGATAGGTGGCGAAAAAGGCCGACACCGTGGTCAGGGACATCATGACCACATTGATCCGGCCCAGCTTGCCCCGCCGCTCTTCAATGATCAGGGTGTGCAGGGCGGCGGTGCCGATGAGCCAGGGGATCAGGGAGGCGTTTTCCACCGGATCCCAGGCCCAGTAGCCGCCCCAGCCCAGTTCCATGTACGCCCACCACGCGCCCAGCACGATGCCCGCCGTGAGGAAAAGCCAGGCCAGAATGATGAAGGGGCGCGTCAGACGGAACCATGCTCCCTCGCCGCCGCTTCTGCGCGAAAGAGCCTGGGCCAGAGCCAGGCAGGCCGGCACGGTGAAGCCGCCGTATCCCAGAAAGAGCAGGGGCGGATGGAAGATCATGCCCGGATTCTGGAGCAGGGGGTTCAGCCCGTTTCCGTCGGCCGGGGCCGGAGTCTGCATCAGGAAGGGATTGCTCCAGTTGGTCAGGATCAGGGTGAAAAATGCCATGATCGCGTAAAAGAAGGTCCAGTACCAGAGCCGGGTGGCGGGACTCAGGCTGCGGCAGGCCCGGGTGCAGGCGAAGATGCTGCCGCTCAGGCCCACGGCCAGAGCCCAGAAGAGCATGGAGCCGGGCTGCCCGGCCCAGAAGGCGGTCAGGCGGTAGAAGACCGGCAGGATCATGTCCGTGTAGCTGGCCACGTATTGCAGGCTGAAGTCATGCCAGAAGAGCGCGTGCAGCAGCAGGGCCGAGGCCAGCAGCAGCGCGCCGGTGATGACCCAGTGGGCTTTTTCGATCAGACGCAGGCTGTCGCCGCGTCCCTGCCAGAGCTGGAGCAGAGCCATGCCGCCGCCGCCAAGGGCGCAAAGCAGGGCCAGAAGTTGCATGGCATAGGCGAAAACGTACATGGGGCTCCTTTACGCGTGGATGACGGCGCAAAGCCCGTGGCGGACTTCGCGGCAAGACTGCAAAAGCGCCCCGTTGGGGGCGCCTGGCCGTGCACGGCTAACTTTTGCGGTTTTCCTTCTGGTACTTGGAAGGACACTTGGTCATCAGGGTCTTGGCCGCGAAGCGGCCCTCCGGCCCCATGCCCCCTTCCACAATGACTTCCGCCCCGGCCTTGAAGGTGTCCGGCACTGCCCCGCTGTAGCTGACCATAATGGTCTGGCTGGCGTTGTCCTTGTCTTCGAGGCTGAAGGTGACGCCCGGCCCGTTCCGGTGCTTTTCAATGCCCTGAGAGGCTACGGTGCCGAACAGCCGGGCGGCGGTCAGTTTGTCCGGCGTGGCGGCCTTGGCCTCGGCCACGTTCAGAAAATAAACGCTGTTTTCCGAAAAGCCGGAATATGCCAGATAGCCCACGCCGCCCAGAAAAAGGAGCAGCGCGGCCACATAGATGGATGTATTTTTTTTGCGGGCCATGTGTGTCACCCCAGTGTTGCGCTGAGTGAAGATACAATACCCTAGCCCATTTCGATTTTTCTGACAAGATAAGAATTGTTATTAATAATTGCGGCAAGATACGACTTCCGCGCCCTCCCGCGTTCCGGCGGCGGGACGATACAGGCCCCCATGCGGCTAGGCGGCGGGCTTGTCCTGCGTCCCCTTGAGGGTCAGGGCCTTGCGGCGGTCGCGGGCCAGGGCGCGCAGATCCGCCACATTGTCGCTTTCATCCATGATTTCGCTGCCCAGAATCTCCTCCAGCACGTCCTCCAGCGAAACCACACCGGCCAGACCGCCGTATTCGTCCAGCACGGCGAACAGATGCACGCGGGCCTTGAGCAGTTCGCGCAGCAGCAGGTCCAGCGTCTGGCTTTCCTGCACGAAGTGCAGGGGCCGCATGATCTCGGACAGGCGGACGGCCTGTTTGCCCTCCTTGATGCAGCGGCCCAGGGTGCGGCGCTCCACCATGCCCACCAGATCCTCGTTGTCTTCGCCGTAGACGGGAATGCGGCTGAAGTGCCAGATGCGCGGGTCCTTGTAGGCCTCTTCCACGGTGATCTCCTCGGGCAGGGAGAAGACCACGGTGCGCGGGGTCATCACTTCATGTACGCGTTTCTGGTCCAGAGCCAGGACGTTGCGGATGAAGTGCTCCTCATAGGGCTTGATCCGCCCGGCCTGACGCGAAAGGCTGGTCACGGCGCAGATGTCGTCCTCGGAGATCTGCGGCGCGCTGGACGGCGGCGACATCAAGCGGGTGAGCAGACCCGTGAGCCAGAGCACCGGCGAGAGCAGCTTGACCATCACGGACAGGGGGCGGGCCAGGGCTCCGGCCAGCGGCGTGGCATAGGCCACCCCCAGGGTTTTGGGCACTATTTCGCCGAAAGCCAGGATCAGAATGGTGAAGCCCAGAGCGAAAAGCGCCATGTGCTCCGCGCCGAAGGCCGCCAGAAAGGCTGCGCCCGCAATGGTGGAACCGGCGGTGTTGGCCACGGTGTTCAGGGTCAGAATGGCGGCAATGGGCTTGTCCACCTCGGTACGCATTTTGTAGAGCAGTTCGCCCACGGGACGACCCATGCGGCGCAGGCGTTCAATGGAGGACCAGGGCACGGCGTACAGGGCAGCCTCGGTGAGCGAACAGGAAAACGAAACCAGAACGGCTATGCCGACGGCCAGGATAAGGGTGAGCATGACGCGGCATCCTGCTGCGGTTTGCAGGGCGGCCCAGGCGGTCGTGAAAGAACGCCGCGGGCGGGCCCGTATTTATATGGATAAACTATATCCCGACGGAACGGGCTTGGCAATTGCCGCCCGAAGGGCGGCAGGTGGTGGGGGGATACGGCGCGGTGGCGGATCGGCTGATGTCAGACCCTGTGCTGAGGGGAGACGGGGCTTTGCCGTAACAGGCAGTGGAAAATGATGCGCCGGAAATAAAATGCGCGGCTTTGCTTGACAGACTCCATCCGCAGAGCTATACCTCTTTCTCGCGATATGACATGTCGCCACATGGCGCGGGGTGGAGCAGTTCGGTAGCTCGTCGGGCTCATAACCCGAAGGTCGTAGGTTCAAATCCTGCCCCCGCAACCAAGAAATTTAAGCCTTTAGGTCAAAACGACTTAAAGGCTTTTTTCGTTTTTCTAACCTATTTCTAACCAGGAACGTTAGACGCCCTTCGCAGCAAGACGTGTATTGATACGGCTTTGTGGGGTTTGATAGGGACTGCGGCAGGAAGCTGGCAGTTGATGAAAGCGTGCGTGAGAAGAGGAACTCATGTGTGGTAGGGGCATCTGGAGAGCGTCCTAACCTCGTTCCTAACCATTTTCTAACCAAGATTTCTAACCGCAAGGGTTACCCCTCCGGCGTCAAAAAGTAGATCGGCGTCAGCGGCAACCTTTGCCATGCCTGATCGCTCAGGCGGGGAATATTATCCGTCCACAGTTGCACCAACTTGGCGCTGTCGATGAGCATGATCCTTTTGCTTTCTTGGCTGCGGGCGTAGGTCTCGGCATCCTTGGTGAACCCCCCTGTGCAGAAAAAGATGCCGCTGTCATGCTGGCCGATATTTGCCATAAAGGACTTCAGGTCGGGCTCTGTGACGGCCTTTTGCTGTTGCTTGACCTGCACCTTGATGCGCGGCCCCTGCGTCCCAAGGGGATCAGTATATGCCAGAATATCCACTCCGCCGTCCTTGCCGGGCGGAGCAATCCAGGTCACATGATAGCCGATGGCCCTGAGCAAATCCGCCACAAGTTTCTGAAAATCATAGGCGTCCATCGCGTGCAGGAAGGTGTCAATTTTTTCCTGAGCCTGTTCTTTGGCTTCCTCATAGGAAACGCTGACGCTTTTTTCGCTTTCGTCCTCCACCTCTTCCACATCCGTTACAATTGGCGCTTGCGCGTCAGACTGAACTCCCTTGTAGTGCTTGCGCCATTGCTGATATAGTTGTGCCGCTTTTTTGTGAAACTCCAGAGGGTCCTCATACAGCTTCAGAGCTTGTGCCCCCTCTTGAGTCAGCGTCCATATTCCGCCTTCCTTGATGAGCCAACCCGCCCGCACAGTATCCACTGTGGCAAAGCGCACAATTTTTTCAAAGCGTCGTCCGCTTTCATAGCTTCCGGCTTCGTATTCCGTGAGCGTGACCGCATCCGCCAAAGCCGCCAGGGCCTCTTGAGCCTTCATGCCGTCAGGATGCTTTTCAAGAATACGGAAAAGAGCCTGTATCAGCTCCCCAAGGCGCTTATTGGTAATTTGAGCCATGAGCTATTCTTTGTAAAAGATAGTGTGCTTCCCTAGGTTCAGGACTCATTAATTGTCAAAAAGTTTGTAAAAGAGTACTCATAGTGTGCCAAGAGGTGAGCTATGAGTACTCTCTTTTATCTTTCCCGTGCCCAGCTTGATCGGATCAAGCCATATTTTCCTTTGTCCCATGGCATTCCGCGTGTTGACGATTTGCGGATACTCAGTGGAATCATTTACGTCATAAAACATGGACTTCAGTGGAAAGACGCACCTCGCGAGTACGGGCCACATAAAACCTTGTATAACAGGTTCATACGCTGGAGCAGACTTGGCGTTTTCAACAAAATATTTATGGAGCTTGTTGAAAAACAAGGGGATACAGAGTGGCTAATGATTGATGCCACCCACCTTAAAGCCCATCGTACGGCAGCAAGCTTGCTTAAAAAAGGGCTCTTTCCCGCTGTATCGGGCGCACAAAAGGCGGACTGAACTCCAAACTTCACGCTGTTTGCAATGGCGAGGGCAAGCCAATCCTCCTTTTGTTGTCTCCCGGCCAGACCAGTGACTACAAGGGAGCTGCGCAATTGTTGAGCGCCTTCCCCAAGGCCAAGGAACTCCTTGCTGACCGAGGATATGATGCCGATTGGTTCCGCAATGCCTTGCTCGAAAGAGGCATCACGCCTTGCATCCCTTCCCGGAAAACCGGAAAAGTAGCTGTTGCCTACGACAAAGATCTGTATAAACAACGCCACAAAATTGAAAACATGTTTGGTAGAATCAAAGACTGGCGACGTATTGCAATGCGCTATGATCGATGTGCCCACACATTTTTCTCGGCTATATGCATCGCAGCCGTTGTTATCTTCTATCTCAATTAATGAGTCCTGAGCCTAAAACAACCCTCGGAAAACGAAGGCCGCGCGGACGGCCCGGCCATGCGGAGACTACATCTTCCATTCGCTGCAATTTTTGTGGAGAATATCTTCATACCTACTGCTGTGGAAGGCGCGAAAAATGCGCGTTGCACTTACGACAGACCGGAGGCTTCCCACATGGCGGATTTCGTCACCGTGGCCGCGTTCGACGCCGCGCCCGAGGCCCACGTCATTAAAAGCCTGCTGGAGCAGGCGGGTATTCCCGTCTTCCTCAGCAACGAGCATCTGGTCGGGCTTCAGTGGCATGCCGGAGCCATGGGCGGGGTGGAGGTGCAGGTTCCGGCGGAGCGGGCAACGGACGCGCTGGACGTGTTGCGCGCCGCGTTTCCCGTCCCCGCGGATAACGCGCGGGAAGAGGAGCAAGACACCGGGATTTGTCCGCATTGCGGCGGCAACGATCTGGAATGTACGCGATCCGGCCCGCTGGCGGCGCTCTCCCTCGCTCTCGGCATCCCCTTGCCATTTGCGCGCCGCCGCATGCGCTGCAAGTCCTGCGGGGCGGTCTGGCGCTGAGGCTTTTGCGGGCCTGACCGCCCGCCCTCCGCCGCGCCCTGTCCGCATCTTGGATTTGCCCGGTCTTTGGTGTAGCGTCCGGACATGGACAAAAAGAAAATTCTTCTTCTTTCGCTGGGACATCTCTCCTGTGATGTAAACGGCGGGGCGCTGCCCGCCCTGCTGCCGTTTGTGAGGGCCAGCTACGGCCTGAGTTATCAGGCCACCGGCGGCCTGATGTTCGCCTTTTCCTGCCTGTCGTCCATTATTCAGCCCCTGTTCGGCTGGCTGGCGGACCGTTTCTCCAAGCCCTGGTTCATTCCTCTGGGCGTGTTGCTGGCCGGTTGCGGTCTGGCGACCGTGGGCTTCATGAGCCACTACTGGGCCATTTTCGCGGCCATCACGCTCAGCGGCATCGGAGCGGCGCTCTTCCATCCCGAGGGCGCGCGCTTCGCCAACAAGGTTTCCGGCCGGAGCAAGGGCATCGGCCTGAGCATCTTTTCCATCGGCGGCAACAGCGGCTTTGTGCTGGGGCCGTTGCTGGTCACGGGCTGCGTGGGCTTTTGGGGCATGAGCGGCACGGCGGTTTTCGCCTGCATCGCCGTGTGCATGGCCTCCATCCTGCTCTGGCAGATCGCGCACATGACCGGCTTTAAAAAATCCGTTGCCGATGCGGCTGTGCCGCCCGCCCCGGTGTCCGCCGCTCCGGCTGGCGCGCCCGCCGCCGTGGCGGACAGCGCGGACGACGAGGCCGAAATCCCCGGCTCCAACAACTGGCGGGAGTTTTCCAAGCTGACCGTGTCCATTGTGGCCCGTTCCACGCTTTTTGTGGGTTTCAACACCTTTATTCCGCTGTACTGGGTCAACGCCTTCGGGCAGTCCAAGGCCGCCGGGGCCGTGGCGCTCACCGTGTTCTGCACCTGCGGGGTGATCAGCAACATCATTGGCGGCCTGCTGTCCGACCGTTACGGCTGCATCAAGATCATCCGCCTGGCCTTTGTGCTCATGGCTCCGGTGGTTTTCGCCTTCAGCCTGGCGGGCAATCTTTACGCGGCCTACGCCCTGCTGCCCTTTCTGGGTTTTGTGCTTTACGCGCCCTTCAGTTCGCTGGTGGTGCTGGGGCAGAAGCTGCTGGCCCGCAACATCGGTTTCGCCTCGGGCGTGACCCTGGGCCTGGCCACCAGCATGGGCGGCATGGCCGCCCCCTGCCTGGGCTGGATCGCCGACAATTACGGCCTGCCGCGCGCCATCCAGTGCCTGGGCCTGGTGGCTCTGCTGGGCATGCTGTTCGCCTTTCTGCTTTCCTCCTCCAAAGCGCCCGTCCCGGCGCGGGGAGCCGCCGCATGAAATACACGCAACAGTATGACCTGTCCCTGATCGGCGGCGTGTCTCTGGTGGAGGAGGACGGCCGCATTCTGGCCCTGGACCTGATCCGCAAGGACGGCGGCGTCAAATCCGGTCCGCTGGCGGCGGATGCCGCCCGTGAGGAAACGCCCCTGCTGCGCGAGGCCCGCCGCCAGCTTGAGGCTTATCTGGAAGGCCGCCTGCGGGATTTCGACCTGCCCCTGGCTCCACGGGGCACGCCGTTTCAGCTAAAGGTCTGGCGGGCTCTGACCCGCATTCCCTACGGCGAGACGCGCAGCTACAAGCAGATCGCCGAGGCTGTGGACTGCCCCAGGGGCTGCCGGGCCGTGGGCATGGCCAACAACCGCAATCCCATCTCCATTGTGATCCCCTGCCACCGGGTCATCGGAGCCGACGGCGCTCTGGTGGGCTACGGCGGCGGGCTGCCGGTCAAGGAATGTCTGCTGCGCCTGGAGGGGAGCCTCTGAGCCGCGCCCCCCGCGCTGCGGCGAGCATAATGATCCTGTCTGTGAAATATTCCGGTCGCTCCGCGAGGACGCCGGAGGCAAAAATGGGGCCTTTGCCGCGGCGTGCGGCGGGGCTCGACCCGGACAGCGCGCAACGCGCGGGAAGGAGTCGATCAAGGCATGCGAAAGAATACAGTTCCATCCACTGACAGCCCGCACATGGGCGAGAACACGCCGTCCCCCGAACCCGGCGCGGCCTGGACCCCGGACGTGCGTTCCATACTCGAAAATATCCCCGGCGGCATTCTGGTCTGTGCCGTGGCGGACGGCCTCCTGACTCCCGTCTTCTGTTCCGGCGGCGTGGCGGCGCTGTCCGGCCATACGCAAGAGGAATACCTGATCCTGCTGGGCGACGACGCGTTGCGGGCGGTGCGCGACGAGGACCGGCCCAAGGTGAAGGCGGCGATTTTCAGCGCCGTGCAGAGCGGCGGGTCGGTGGAGCTTTCCTACCGCGTCCGCCACAAGGACGGACGTCAGGTCTGGGTGCATCTGAACGGCAGGCGCGTGGACGCTCCCTCCGGGGCGGCGGCCTTTTACGCCGTCCTCACCGGCATGTCGGCGGAGACAAAGCTCCACCAGCGCATTGCCGGCGAGGCGGCGGACGGCATCTACGTCATCGGCAAAAAGGATTACAGCCTGCTTTACGTCAACGAGCGGATCAATCTCTTTGTGGATTCCGGCGTTCCGGTCGTGGGCCGGAAGTGCTATGTCGCCCTGCACGGCAGGCGGGAGCCCTGTGAATTCTGTCCCTTGGACGGAGAGGACGGCAAGAACCGGGAAATGCTGATCCCCGCTTCGGACAAGATATATGCCACAGCGATCCGGGAAACCGACTGGGACGGCATTCCGGCCTATGTCATGTATCTGACTGATATTACGGTGAAAGCGCATGCCGACAGGGAAAGGGAACGCCTGGAACGCTATTACCAGACCCTGATCCGGCATCTGCCCGGCGGCATCATGGTGCTGCGCCGCGATGCGGACGGCGCCCTGGTGCCGGAATTCATTTCGGACGGCTTTGCGGCCATGACCGGCATGACGCTTGAACAGGTGTACGCGCTGTATGGCCACGACGCGGGCGCCGGCGTGCATCCCGACGACGCGGGCTACGCGTTGTCCCGGATTCGCAGGCAGATGGACACGGGCCTGGATTCCTGTGAGACGGTCTACCGCCTGCGCAAGGGCGAACACGACTATATCTGGGTGAAAAACAGGTCCGCCCTGATTCTGGACGAGGATGGAACCCTCCGGATTTACGCCATGTTCAGCGATGTCAGCGACGAGGTGGCCGAGCGGGCCGATCTGAGCCGTCGCTACAACGACATGCTCATGCAGCACCACAGGGGTTTTGTGCGCGGCGAGATCATCACGGGCCACTGCAACATCACGGGCAACGTGATCATTGAAATCACGGACCAGACCAACAGCCGTCTGCTGGAAACCTTCGGCCACGCGCGCGAGCCTTTTTTCGAGGGCCTGGCCGGTCTGGTCGTGGATGAGGACGAGCGCCGCGCCTTTCTGGAGCGTTTTCTCGCGCCGCCGTTGCGCGCGGCCTTTGAGCGGGGCGAGCTCAGGCATGAGCTGGAGTGCTTCGTCAAACTGCCGTTTGAGGCGCAGGGACGCTATGTCCGGGTCATCGTCAAGCTGGTGGTCGCACCGGACAGCGGCGACCTCATCGGCGTGCTCTCCGTTCTGGACGTGACCGAGCAGAAGGTTTCCGAGCAGATCCTGAACCGGCTGGCCCACGCCAGCTACGATTTTCTGGCGGACGTGGACCTGACGCACGACCGTTACCGGATCCTTTCCTTCAAGCGGCAGGCCGACGCGCTTCCGCTGGCCCGGGGCGTCTACAGCGAAGAGGCCGCCCGCTTTCTCCAGTCTTTGGTGGCGCCCAAGGACAGGGAGATCTGCGCGAAAATGCTCGACCTGGAGTACATGCGGCGGCGGCTGGAAAAGGAAGAGGCCTACTCCTTCCACTATTCCCTGATGGACGGAAACGGCGAAATCTTCACCAAAAGCATGGTCGTCTTTTCCATAGACAGGCGCCTGAACCGGGTCTGCCTTTCCCGCACGGATATTACGGAATCGGTGCGGGAACAGAAGGCGCTGCTGAACATGCTGGCCTATACCTTTGAGCTGGTCGGTTTCATCAACGTGACCACCGGCGGTTGCGTCATGCACACGCGGGAAACCGTGCTCCGGAATCTCGCCCCGTATACGGCGGAGAGTTTCGATCAGATGGTGGAGAAATTCATCCGCCACAGCGATGGAGATGAAGAGGCGGAAGAGGTGCGCGGGCAGTTTTCCGTGGCGGCCATGCTGGAACGGCTGGCTGAAAAACCGGGCGGCTATGAGTTCACCTTTCCCTGCCGTTCCGCCTCGGGACTCTGCCACAAGCAGATCAGCGTCCTCTGGGGCGGGGAAAACCACCAGACCATCTGTCTGGTGCGGGCCGACGTGACCGACGTGCTGCTGGCCGACCAGCAGGCCAGGGAACATCTGAAAAACGCGCTGATCATCGCCCAGGAAGCCAGCCAGGCCAAGACCGATTTTCTCTCCTCCATGAGCCACGACATACGCACGCCCATGAACGCCATTGTCGGCATGACCGAGCTTGCCCTGGCCCGGCGCGACGATCCCGCCCAGATTGACGAAAGTCTCGGCGTCATCAAGACCGCCTCGGAACATCTGCTCCGTCTGATCAATGACATTCTGGACATGAGCCGCATTGAGAGCGGCCGGATGGTCCTGGCCAGTGAGTTGTTCAGCCAGCGGGAGGAAGTGCGGAAAGTCGTGACCCGCGCCAACGCGCTGGCTGAGAAGAAGGGCCTTGCCTTCAGCTATTCTTTCGAGGTCCGCCACGACATGTGCGTCGGAGACAGTCTGCGCCTTCACCAGGTTCTTGAAAACCTGATCAGCAACGCCGTCAAATTCACGCCCGCGGGCGGGCGCGTCTCCCTCACGGTCACGGAACTGCCGCAGAAGAACGAGCAGATCGGCTGGTACCGTTTTGTGGTCGAGGACAGCGGCTCCGGCATCGCCAAAGAGGATATCCCGCACATTTTCGAGCTGTTTTTCCGGGTGCAGAATTCCCGCGCCGGGCAGACGGAAGGCACGGGTCTGGGGCTTTCCATCGTCAAGAACATTGTGGACTACAAGGGCGGTTCCATCAGGGTGGAGAGCGAACCGGGCCGGGGCACGCGCTTTATCGTGGACCTGCCGCTGCACTTTGCAAGCTCTTCCGACATCCCGCCGCCGGATGAGGAGAAGAGCCCCGGCGTTGGTCTGGACGTTGCCGGTCTGCGCGTGTTGGTGGTGGAGGACAATGAAGTCAACCAACTGGTGGCGCAGCGGATTCTTGAAAGCGAAGGGGTCACGGTCAGCATTGCCGCCAACGGCAAAGAAGGCTGCGAGCTTTTTGAAAACAGCGCGCCGGACGCGTTTGACGCCGTGTTCATGGATGTCCAGATGCCGGTCATGGACGGCTACGACGCCGCCCGCGCCATGCGGCACAGCGGCCATCCCCGCGCGGCGGCCATCCCCATCATCGCCATGACGGCCAACGCCTTCGCCGGGGACGTGCAGCGCTGCCTGGACGCGGGTATGGACGCCCATATCGCCAAACCCATCGAGCCGAGGAAGCTGTTCGAGATTTTGTGGCGGCAGACCAGGGGCCGCGCCGGGGAGCGGTCCTAGGGCGAATTAACATTAAGATTATACAGGACCGGGACACGATGTTCTGACCCGTAAGTTTCACGCCTCCGTGAGCAATGTTTAAAGTTACGTTGCTCTAATGGATTGTGGAAGCCCGCTCCACGCGTTGCAGGAGGTAGACCGCGCGGGGGGGACGCCCCAGGGTAAAGCGGGCGGAGCGCAGCACCCGGAAACCTTCCGCCCGCGCAATGCCTTCCACTTCCGCCGCGTCCAGGCGGAAGGTGTATTCGGAGGGGCGGCGGCGCGCTTCGGGCAAATGCAGGTCGGAGCTGTGGTAACGGTTGCCGGGGACATTGTCGTAGGCCTTGTCCACCACATCGCAGGCGATCAGCCCGCCGGCGCGCAGGGTGGGCCGGTAGGTGGCGAGAAAGCCCGCCAGGCCCGCGCCGGGCACATGATAGAGCCAGTTGACCGAAATGATGGCGTCCGCCTCTTTCGGGGGGCGTAGCGGCCGCATGCCGTCGTCCCGCCAGACTTCCAGTTCGCGCCCCTGAAGTTCCGCGAGATCGCGGCACAGGCACAGGGCCTCCAGGCTCAGATCGCTGCCCTGTAAACGGCGGAAGCCGCGTTCCGCCAGCCAGAGCAGATTGGCCCCGCTGCCGCAGCCCGGCTCAAAGATCAGGGCGTTTCTGGGCAGGGCCTCGTCCAGCCAGGCGCAGGCGGCGCAGACGTGCCGCCGCCATTTCCGGCTCTGAATGGCATACAGATGCCAGGGCTCGGCTCCGGAAGCGCTCATCAGGCGCACCAGCGAGGCCGGGGGAATATCCAGGTCATGGCCGAAGGGCCAGCGGTCCCGCACGTAGTTCTTCACTTTTGTCAGCATTGCTCCTCCCTGTGGCGGACCCTTGCGGTCCTTTTCGGGAATGAAGCTAGCACGGCGCACGGCCGGAAATATGTGGGCGGCATGGAAAACGGCAACAAAGTGTTACGGATGTGAAATCCCGCAACACTTTGTTACAGAAGAGGGACTCGCCTTTGCCCGGCGGCCCTGCTATGCTGACAAAAATTCTATTCCCCCCATGCCGCGTTGTTAAATTATGACCCGAGAACAGCACATCTTTGTGGTGGACGACGATCCGGACATCCGGGAGCTTTTGTCCGACTATCTGCGCCGCCACGGTTTCGCGACGTCCTCGGCGGGGGACGCCCGCGAGTTTTTCCGCCTGCTGCCCGGCACGCCCTGCGACCTAGTGGTGCTGGACATCATGCTGCCCGGCGCGGACGGCTATGAGACGTTCAGGCGGCTGCGCGCGTTTTCCGCCGTGCCGGTCATCTTTCTCACGGCGCTGGGCGACATCACCAACCGGGTGGTCGGCCTGGAACTGGGGGCGGACGACTATCTGGCCAAACCCTTTGAGCCGCGCGAACTGCTGGCGCGCATCCGGACTGTGCTGCGGCGCGCGGGCGCGCCCGGCGGAAGCGGCACGTCCACGGCCAGGGCCTTGCGCTTCGCGGGCTGGCTGCTGGACCGCGCGGCCCGGAAGCTGGTCGCGCCGGACGGCGTCGTGGTGCATTTGAGCGGCGCGGAACTGCGCCTGCTGCGGGTTTTTCTGGAGCACCCCCAGCAGGTGCTCAGCCGCGACGAATTGCTGGAGCGCACCCAAGGGCGCGACGCCACGGCTTTTGACCGCAGCATAGACGTGCAGGTCAGCCGTCTGCGGGTCCGCCTGCGGGACAACGGGCGCGAAGCCCGGATCATCAAGACGGTCAGGGGCGACGGCTATGTGCTGGCTGCGGACGTCTTTCCGGCTTCCCTGCCGGAGTATGGCGGGGAGGCGCATTGACGGCGCGGCGTCTGCCCGGCGGGCTTTTCGGGCGGCTGGCGCTGCTCCTGGTGGCCGCCTTCCTCATCCTGCATCTGGTTACCCTGCTCACAGTGCGTTTCTTTACGGACCGCCAGGCCGCCCGCAACGAAGTGGCGGATCAGGCGGGGTCTCTGGCGCTGTGCCTGCGGCTTCTGGACCATGTGCGGGAGCAGGCGGCGCGGGCTGAACTCGTGCATCGCCTGGAGCGTCTGGACACCCTGAATATCCGCCTGACGCCCGGCCCGGAGCCGGAGACGCAGAGCCGGGACGATCTTTCGCTGTATTTGCGGTCCCGCTTGCTGGACAGTCTGGCCAATCTGTACGGGCTGCCTTTTCAGGCCGGGCATCTGCGGACCAGCGTGCGGCGCATCCCCGCTTCGCGCGGCGCGGACGGGGCCGTCAATCCTGAAGCGCGGGGCGGCATGATCTACCAGAGCCATGTGGCCGTGCGCCTGCACGACGGCGTCTGGTATTCCCTCATCCAGACCAGCGTGGCCGTCGGGCCGTCCCTGCACATTGCGCTGTTGACGCTCAGCGCGGGGTCGCTGGTCATGGTTTCGCTGGCGTTGTGGCTGGTGCACCGTCTGGTGCGTCCCCTGCGCACGCTGGCCTTCGCCGCCGAGCGCTTCGGACGCGATGTGGAATGCCGCGAGCCCCTGCCGGAGGAAGGTCCCGAGGAGGTCCGCGAAGCGGCCAGGGCCTTCAACCGCATGCGGGAGCGGGTGCGCGCGGCCATGGCCCAGCATGAGCGCATGCTGGCCTCTGTGGCGCACGATCTGCGCACGCCCCTGACCCGCCTGCGCCTGCGGGTGGAGCAGGTGCGTGCGGCGGAATTGCGGGGCAAGCTGCTGGCGGATCTGGACGCCCTGGGCGCCATCATGGCCAGCAGCGCGGAGCTCACCGGCGACGTGGCGGTGCGGGAAGCGGCCGTGCCCACGGATATGGCCGCTTTTCTGGAAAGCATGGCTGCGGATCGCCAGGACATGGGGCAGGATGTGCGTTTTTCCGGCCAGTGCGCAGGGCCTTTTCCCATCAGGGAAAAGGCCCTGCGCCGCTGCCTGGAGAATTTGCTGGATAATGCCTTGCGCCATGCGGGCGGCGCGGAAATATGCCTTGAGCGTCAGCCGGACGGGCTGCGCATTGATGTGCTGGACCGGGGACCGGGCATACCCGAGGCGGAATTGCAGCGTGTTTTGGAGCCGTTCTACCGGCTGGACCCGGCGCGCGCCCGTCATACCGGCGGCTGCGGCTTGGGCCTGTCCATTGCCGGGGCCATGGCACGGCTGAATAACGGCGACCTCGCCCTGTTCAACAGAGAGGGCGGGGGCCTGTGCGCCCGCCTGCTGCTGCGGGCCTGAGCGGGGCGGAAAAAAAGCGGCGCGGAGTTTTCGCATCCGCGCCGCTTTGATTTATTTTGTGAGGCCCACGGTCTGCGCGATGAGCACGCGCCAGCCGTCGGGCAGGGGCAGTTTGCCGTCCAGTGCGCTCACGCCTGAAGCGTGCACGTAATTGCCCAGTCCGGCGGAGGCGCAATAGAGCCCGGCATTCTGGTAGAGCGAGCCCACATGCATGCCGGACCAGCGGTCCTCGGGCGCGGCGTAGAGCAGCACCAGCGAACCGCCGCCCGCGGCGCGGCGATGGTCGCCGTCCAGTACGCGGATCAGGGCATGACCGGCCGCGTCATAGCGCCAGACGCCATTCTCCAATACTGCGTAGACCGCCACTTCCTGGCGGTTCATGGCCGAGGGGGCCGTGCGGCGGCCGTCGGGCCGGTTCATGCCCCAGGTGGCCCAAAGCAGATTGCTCAGCTCCTGGGCGGACAGGGGCGCTCCGGTATAGCCGCTTTTGGTGGAGCGCCGTTCAGCCAGGGCCTGCATCAGGGGCATGCCGCCTTTTTTATCCGGCGCGGGCAGGTCCATACGCGTGCCGTCGGCCGCAGATCCGGCCGACCGGGCCGGACCCGCCGGGGTCAGGCTGAGGGCCAGCACGGCCAGACCCGTGCTCAGGGACATCAGAATACGACGAATGCTCATAAACGCCTCACTTCTGTTTTGAGGGCGGGCTCAGGCCCGGCCCATACCGCCCGCCGCCGGTGTGCCGGACGGGGTTATTTATTGGAGCGCTCCGACGGTCAAGCTGTTGCGCCGACCGGAGGTTTCAACGCGGACCCGGCAGGCCTTTTGCCGCCGCGTCGGTAAATGAAGCGAAAAGATTTTCCCAGGCGTTGGGTTTTGCCGCGGATGGAAAGAAGGGCGTCCTTGTGTGCCATAATAATAAGCGGCGGGCGTTCCGCTGCAAAAGCGCCGCCCGTTGTCATTGTGGCTGCCGGAGAAGCGTGTTGTCAAGAAGACCCGCCCCGGCGTCGGAGGGGACGGCGTGAAAGAACGGCTCAGTTGCCGGGAAGGCGGTCGTCGGCGCCGACGTTCTCGCCCGTGCGGGCTTCGATCCAGATTTTGATTTCCCGTTGCGCGGCTTTGCGCCGCGCCTTTTTCCGGCGGAGCATGAGGGTATCCGCCTGCACCATGACTTTGGCCAGAGGCACGTCCGGACTTTCGCTGAAGGCCAGACCAAAGGCCGCCAGAATCGGCAGGCGGTCGGACCGGCGGTTACGGTCGGCGAAACAGGCCTCAATGGCTTCGAGCCGTTCCCGGCCCTTGTCCGGCGTGCAGCCCGGCAGCAGCACCACAAATTCGTCCCCGCCCATACGCGCCACGCAGTCCGTGAGCCGCAGGGGCTTGCGCAGCAGCGCGGCGGCCTCGGCCAGCACTTCGTCGCCGGCGGCGTGCCCCAGATTGTCGTTGATCATCTTCAGGCCGGTGATGTCGCCGGAAATCACGCAGACCGGGCGGATGCCGTTCCGCTCAATGCGTTCGGCCTCCAGGTTGCAGTAGGCCCGGCTGCGCAGGCCGGTAAGCACGTCGTTTTTGACCAGTTCCTCCAGCTTGTCCCGCTCGTTCTGAACCGTGGTTATATTGGTGATGAAGCCCACCAGATGCCGCGCCCGGCCGTCGGCGTCCCGCTGGGTCACGCAGCCGCGTCCGAAAAGCCAGGCCCAGCCGCCGTTGGCGCGCCGCATGCGATAGGTGCATTCAATGGAATCGCCGTAGCGCGGCGAAGCGATCACGGTCAGATGGCTGTTGATGATCTTTTCGTAATCGTCCGGATGGATTTTTTCCTTCCAGGAGTCGACTGTGGGGGGAAATTCCTCCTGCGTATAGCCGAGCATGGCCAGATAACGGGGGCTGTAATACATCAGATCGTTTTGCAGGTCCCAGTCCCACAGGCCGTCGCCCACGGCGTCCAGGGCGTAATACAGGCGTCCGTCCCGGGGGATGCGGGCCGCGAAAGGTTGCGCGCTTTCCGCGCGTTGCAGGGTGCCGGCCAGCAGTGTGGCCCGGCCGAGATCGTCGCGTTCCAGCACGGAGCCGCGCAGAAGCATGCGCGCATACCGGCCGTTGCCGAGCAGGACCTTGATGATGTCGTCCCGGGTGTCGCCCTGCGATTTCTGCTCAATCAGCAGGCGATAGCGCTGGGCCAGGGCTTTTTTGTCCGCCGGGTGAATGTTCGACAGGCGGCTGTCATAGCCGATGGAACAGCCTTCCGGCGCGGGAGCGCCCAGCAGGGCCGCGCAGGTGCTGTCCCGCCAGACGCTTTTGCTGGTAATGGAATAAATCCAGACGCCCACATCCGGCAGGCCGTTTTGCCGCGCTCCGGCGGCCGCATCGGCTTTGTCCGCCGGAGCCGGGGCAACAGTGTACCGGCCCATGACCCTGGTGGCCCGGCCGTTTTCACAGCGGGCCAGAACCAGCAGTTGTTCCTGAAGCCAGAGATTGCTGAAAGGATAATCGCATTCCAGGCTGGAACCGGTCATGCCGCTGAGCACGCCTTCGCGCAACTCGTTGAGCCGGGGCAGGGCGTGGGGCGGAATATGCCCGAGAAAATCCGCCATGCGCGTGGGCGGTTCGGGCAGCCGCAGGAGGCTGCACGCGCCCAGGCTCAGAAAAAGAGTGTCCGAGACGATGTCCCATTCCCAGAGTGGTTCGCTGGAGGTGAGCGGGATGAGGCACGTGGCCGGATGCGTGGACATGGAACCCCTTTGTTGCGGTTTTCTGTTTCCGGCGGACCGGGGCTTTGCGCGGAGGGCGCGCCACGCCGTCTTTCCCGGCAATTCCTTTCAGATGTGTATATCTGCTGTCCGATATAAGACTTTAGTCCTTTATGCAAGCCGGGATGTTCATGTTTTAATGGCGGAAATGGAATCGGAACAGGCCAAGCAGATCATGGGCCGCATTGTGGCCGCTCTCAGAGAAGAGAGACTCATGAGCCGTTACGCCCTGGCCAAACGGGCCGGGGTGGACTGTTCCTGGCTGCGTCGCTTTGAACAGGGCCGCTCCGGCGTGCGTGTGGAAACCCTCATCTGTATTGCCCAGGGGCTGCAGATGCCCGCGTCGCGCATCGTGGACCTGATCGAGATGGCCCTCTGCGGAACCCCGGCTTGCCCGGAATCCCGCACTGAACCCCATGCCGAACGGGACCGGCAGCAATGCGGCAACCCGGCGGCCTGCAAGGGCGCGGGCCTGCGCTGAACCTTCCCGTTCCGCGGCCCGGTCTCCGGAGCGGGCCGGGCGGATCCTGCGTTTGCTGTTTCCCGGTCGTTTTTTCTCCCGGCGGCCCTGCCCGTCGCGTCTCTCTTCTTCTGTTCCGGATTCATTACCGGCAGGCGCATGTTTGCGGCACATGTTCGCTTGCCAGATATCCGTATAAATATACGGATATCATGTCAAGGGCCGCGCTATGGTTTAGCTATGGAAAAAATTCCCACATTGCACTGGGCAGTGGCAGCCGTAGTCCACCGGCTGCGGCGCAGGGCCGGGCTTTCACAGGGGCAGCTGGCCGGACTGGCCGGGCTTTCCGAAGACTATATCTCCGGCATGGAGCGCGGCATCCAGTGCGGCTCGCTGACCGCCATAGTGCATATCGCGTCGGCCCTGCGCATGGAGGCGGTGGAACTGGTGCGCCTGATTGAGGCCGAGATGGGCGCCGGTCCCCATCCGCCGGGACGCGGGGCGGGCAAGCCGCCCAAGCGGGAAAAGAAATAGCCGGAGGAGAAAGATCGTCCGACGGGTCACGCTAAAACCACAGTTTCCTGTAAGGAAAAGATAGCGTATGCTGCGACCAACGTCGTGATCCGCATTTTCCTTCCTTCCAACCGCAAGGAGACGCGCCATGTCTTTTCATCCCGGCATCGCTTCCAGTTTCAACGAAACCAAAACCCGCAGCCACAGCCTGTCGCCGCAGAGCGGCATGTGCGCCTTCTGCGCCGCCGACTGCCCCGGTACCTGTGAGATCGGGTTGTCCGCCGTGCTGGGCGCGCAGAGCGTCTATCCCACCACCACGGGCAACAATCAGATCGCCTCGGAGAAGGATTATCCGCTGGACTACTCCCACTTCAACATCAACGGCCGCGTCTTCGGGGCGCGGGGCGTCCCGGCGGAAGCGGATCAGGCAGCCATTTTCAACGTCAGGCTTGAGCGCACGCTGGGACGGCGGCATCCGGTCAAAATCGCCCTGCCCGTGCTTCTGCCCGCCCTGCTGAAGATGAACTGGCAGGATTATTTCGCCGGGGCCGCCATGGCCGGGGTGTGCTGCGTCATCGGCGAGGGGTCGCCCTCCAAGGATCCCGCGCTGAAGATGCGGAACGGGAAAATTGCGGAATTTCCTTATCTGAACGAAATCATGGACGCCTTCCGCCGCTATTACCGGGGCTATGGGCAGATCGTCCCGCAGGCCAATTTCGAGGAGGACGCCCAGGGCCTGCCCGAATACGCCGTCAGCAACTGCGGGGCCGAGGCCATTGAATTCAAGTTCGGCCAGTCCGCCAAGGGCACTCAGCCTGTGACCCGGCTCAAGGACTATGCGGCCGCGCTGCAAAAGAAAGAGGCCGGGGCCCTGGTGCATCCGGACCCGGCGGACCCGGCCGTCCGGGCCGCTGCGGAGCGGGGCGAAGCGCCCAATTTTTACGTCTACGGCCGCCTGCCCATGTGGGACGAGGATTATCTGATCCCGCGCATCGCCCGGCTTCGGGACATGGGCCTGAAGAACGTCTATTTCAAGATGACCGGTTTTGACCCTGTGGATATCGAGCGTGTGCTGCGTATTGCCGCGGCCGCCGAAGTGGATGTGGTCACCTTTGACGGCGCGGGCGGCGGATCGGGCTACAGCCCCTGTAAGATGATGAACGAGTGGGGCCTGCCCACCGTGCCCCTGCAAAGCGTGGTTTGCAGCATCGCCCGCCGGCTGGGCCGGGAAGGCCTGGAACTGCCCTCCCTGGTCATTGCCGGAGGCTTCGCCACGGAGGATCAGGTCTTCAAGGCCCTGGCTCTGGGCGCGCCGTATTTCCAGGCCGTGGGCCTCTGCCGCGCGGCCATGGCCGCCGCCAACAGCGCCAAAAAGGTGAGCGAGCAGATCGAGGCGGGCAACATTCCCGCGCATCTCAGGAAGTTCGGGGACAGCAGGGAAACGCTTTTCGCCGACCTGCCCGATCTCAGGCATTTGTACGGCAAGCAAGCGGACAGTTTTTCCAGCGGGGCCGTCGGCGTGTTCTCTTACCTCAACCGCATTGCCATGGGCCTGCGCCATTTCGCGGCCCTGAACCGCAAGTTTGACGTGAATCTGCTGGGGCCGGACGATCTGATCCCGCTGACCCGCGAGGCCGGGGAACTGGTGCGGGAGAGGTAGGGGGACGGGCTTTCTTTTTGCCGGAGAGGCGCGGCGGGGCCGCCGGAAAGCGTCCCGCCGCCTCTTTGCGCCTGCGGCAAAATATGCTATCATACTGCCTCCATTCCGGCGGGGGCCTGGGCGCTCCACCTTTCCGGAACGGCAGCGCCACGGCGGAGGCACTATGGCTGACGGTCCCATTATCAGTATCGAAGGGCTGGAAAAACGCTTTTCCGGCAAGAATACCGATGTATTCGCCCTGCGCGGCATTGACCTTGCCATCGGCCGGGGGGACATTTTCGGCATCATCGGCAAGAGCGGCGCGGGCAAGTCAACCCTGGTGCGCTGCATCAACATGCTGGAGCGCCCCACGGGCGGCAGCGTCTTTTTTGAAGGCAGGGACCTCTGCCGTCTGCCCGAAGCCGCGCTGCGCGAGGCGCGGCGCGCCATGGGCATGATTTTTCAGCAGTTCAACCTGCTCATGCAGCGCACAGCCCTGCAAAATGTCTGCTTTCCCCTGGAACTGGCGGGCGCGCCCAGAGACGAGACCCGCAAGCGGGCCGAAGAACTGCTGGACATGGTGGGCCTTGCCAACCGTATGGACGCCTATCCCTCGCAGCTGTCCGGCGGCCAGAAGCAGCGCGTGGCCATTGCCCGCGCCCTGGCCACCAAGCCGCGCGTGCTGCTCTGCGACGAGGCCACCTCCGCTCTGGACCCGGCCACCACGGATTCCATTCTGGCCCTGATCAAGGACATCAATGTCCAGCTCGGCATCACGGCCGTGGTCATCACCCACGAGATGAGCGTGATTGAAAAGATCTGCAGCCATGTGGGCATCATCAGCAAGGGCAAAATCGTCGAACAGGGCCTGGTGGAAGAGGTCTTTTTCCATCCGCAAACCGAGGCGGCCCGCCGTCTGGTCCTGCCCGACGCCCTCCGCAAACTGCCGCAGCCAAACCTGTACCGTCTGATCTTCAACGGCCGCTCCTCCCTGGAGCCGGTCATCGCCAACATGGTGCTGGAATGCGGCTGCCCGGTGAACATCATGTACGCCGACACCCGCGACATCAACGGCGTGGCGTTCGGCCAGATGGTGCTGCAACTGCCCGAGCGGGAGAAATCCCGCACGCGGATCATGGCCTACGCCAGGGCGCATTCCATCATGCTGGAGGAAATGAAGCATGTTTGACCAGCAGACCGTTGAAATGCTGCTCGTGGGCGTGTGGGACACGCTCTACATGACCGTCGTGGCCACCTTCTTTTCCTATGTCTTCGGCATGATCATGGGCGTGGTGCTGGTCGTCTGCCGCAGGGACGGCATCCGGCCCAACGCGCTTGTCTACAACGTGCTGGACGTGGTGGTGAATCTCACCCGCTCCTTCCCCTTTCTGATTCTGATGATCGCGGTCATCCCCTTCACGCGCTTTCTGGTGGGCACCACCATCGGCAACAACGCCACCGTGGTGCCGCTGGTGCTGGCCGCCGCGCCCTTTGTGGCCCGCCTGGTGGAATCCTCCCTGCTGGAGGTGGACCACGGCGTGGTGGAGGCCGCCCAGAGCATGGGGGCAAGCACCTGGCAGATCATCGTCAAGGTGCTGCTGCCCGAGGCGCGGCCCTCGCTGATCAACGGCAGCGCCGTGTCCGCCATCACCATCCTCGGCTATTCGGCCATGTCCGGGGCCGTGGGCGGCGGCGGGCTGGGCAAGCTGGCCATCATGTACGGCTACAACCGCTATCAGACCGATATCATGGTCATCACGGTGGTGCTGCTGATCATCATCGTGCAGGCCTTTCAGAGTTTCGGCAACTGGGCCACGCGCCGCAGCGACAAGCGCGGTTCGTAGAGCCCGCCCCGGCACGGCTTCACAGCCTCGCATCAACCTTTTACACGAGGACAGAACCCATGAAAAAACTGCTTCTGGTTTTTGCCGCCCTGCTGGGCACGGTTTCGCTGGTCTGCAACGCCCAGGCCGCGGGCGTCATTACGGTGGGGGCTTCCCCCACGCCCCACGCCGAAATCCTTGCCGAGGCCGCCAAGCTGCTCAAACCGCAGGGCTATGAGCTCAAAATCGTGGAATATTCCGACTACGTGCAGCCCAATGTGGCTCTGGACAGCAAGGAACTGGACGCCAACTACTTCCAGCACAAGCCCTATCTGGACGACTTCAACGCCCAGAAAGGCACCAGACTTGGCTCCATGGGGCCGGTGCACTATGAGCCCTTCGGCATCTATGCGGGCAAGAGCAAGAGCCTCAAGGACCTCAAGAACGGCGCGCTGGTGGCTGTGCCCAACGACGCCACCAACGAGGGCCGCGCCCTGCTGCTCATGCAGGACGAAGGCCTTGTCAAGCTGAAGAAGGACGCCGGTCTGACCGCCACCCGGCGCGACATCGTGGAGAATCCCAAAAAGCTCAAGATCGAGGAGATCGAGGCCGCCCAGCTGGTGCGCTCCCTGCCCGATGTGGACATCGCCATCGTCAACGGCAACTACGCCATTCTCGGCGGCCTGAAAGTGGCCGACGCCCTGGCCGTGGAAGCCGCCGACTCCATGGCCGCCGCCACCTACGCCAATATCCTGGCCATCCGCGCGGGCGACGAGAAGCGTCCCGAGCTTCAGGCCCTGTACAAGGCCCTCACCAGCCCCGAAGTGGCCGCCTTTATGAAAAAGAAATACGCGGGAGCGGTGCTGCCTTCCGTGAAGTAGGTTTGCCTGCCTTTTCTCCCCTGATTTAAAATAAAAAAGGCTTACGAGCGTATCGTAAGCCTTTTTTTGTGGCTGGAAATCAGCGAAACACTCCTGAATGAGCGGTCATCCGGCTTTTATACAGGGTAAATTTACGGAATGCCGTCGGCCTGCGAATTGTCATCTTTCCGGTAATGGGATACCCATAAAGACGGATGGATCAGAAATGCTCTGTCCCCTACATTAAACGAAAGGGCGCTGCCCGAACAGGAGATATTCTCATGGCTGAAAAAAATGAAGAAAGCATCGACGCGTTGCGGGATGAACTGAACACACTGCGCAATCAGATGGAAACGCTGGTGAAATCTCTCGGCGAAAAGGGCGAGGAAGCCTCCTCGGATATGGTCGCCAAGCTGGAGAAAGAGCTGGAGCATTACCGGAAACTGGCTGCCGACAAGATGCACAAGGCGTATGAAGCCGGAAGCGCGGGCATTGAACAGGTGGGCGAGCAGGTGCGCCGTAATCCCGTGGCAAGCCTGCTTGCCGCCTTTGGCGCGGGTTGCGTGATTTCCTGGCTGTTCCGCCAGTACAGGTAAGCTCCGGCGTGAAGGGTCTGGCTGAACTCATCATCAGTTTCTTTGACCTGCTTGAGGCCGAAGGGCAGCTCCTGCAGCGCAATGTCCTGCGCACCTTGCGCATGGCGCTGCTGTTTGCGCTGGGGTTGCTCTTCGGCGCGGCGGGGTTGGCTTTTTTTGTGGCGGCGCTGTACAACGCTCTCTCATATGTCCTGGACCCGGCCTGGGTGCTGTGCATTATGGGAATAGTCTGTGCGGGCATTGCCGGAGGCTTGTTATGGATGTCGCTTCCCGGGAAAAAACAGACCCCGTAGGAGAGGCCAAACAGCGTTTGCGTCTGGTTTCGGCTCAGTTCGATCCCTTGGGCTTTGTCAAAAGAAGACCCTTGCGCGCCGCTGGTGTCGCATTTCTGGCCGGTCTGATCTGGACTTCGTTGCGTCGCCGTGACAAGGCGACGGCGAGTCTGTTGCCCCTGGCCGTGCAGATGGCGGGCCTCGCGGCACGCTGGGGTCTTGCGGCCAGACAACGGTGAACATGAGTGAAGTTACAAAAAACGAATAGCTATCAGCAAGCCGCCTTGGCGGCGTGCCGAGATCAACCATAAAAAGGCCTGCGATACCCTCGCGGGCCTTTTAACTTAAGCAGCAGCTCCTAGCTGATTGTGCAAATGGCGGGAGAAAATTACCTGTTATTTTAGTAAAAGTTGGACATGCTATGTTTTTAACATAAAATTTACTGAATTTTAAAAATCAATATGTTATAACTATTTTATTTATATGATAAAATAGTTATTAAAATTTATTCAATATGCAGATATACAAATAATTACCCTTATGTTAATCGAATGTAATATAGATAATGGAAGTCAAGATGAAATTATTTATTTTACTTTCATTTGTAACATTGCTTTCTGCCTGCGACATATTTCCTGGTGCCGCATACCGTGCGCAATACATCCCCGAACTCGTGAATAATTCCAAAGAAAGTATGAGCGTGTATCTTATATTTCAAGAGATTCGCGACGATGGATTCCTTGCCGTTTATCATAAAAAACTGACACCTGGCGGCTCCATCCCCGTTTGGTTGAACAACTACGATGGCTTTGGCTATGTATTGGGATCTTATGAATTTAGAATAAAAGAAGTTTTTGTGGCAAAAGAAAGTGAATGTTTAGACGAGATTCAGAAATACAGAGCAAAGGGCGATCAAAACAACAGCTATTTTAAAACGAAAGAAAAACTGGATATGTTTTTAGCTTCATGCCCTACGCTTTTTAAATTTTCTGAAAAAGATATATATGATATTTGGAAAGGGCTTCCCCGGCAGGGAAGATCATGCATCCTGCTTAACTCGGACAAGACGGTGAAGGCCATTACCGTCGACGCGGTTAGGGCCTGCGGGAACGACCAAAGGCGGCCTGTTGATCCGAAGGGATCTCAGACATCAAGCACAAAAGTGCGCTAGCTGTTGGCGAGTTTCCGAACCTTAATCCAGGCTCAGGATCACCGAGAACGCCTTGAAGGATACCGTGATCGTGTCTCCGGCGCGCAGGGGCGCGTTCGTGTCCGGGTTTTTGCTTTGCAGGGCGCAGATCTGGCTGCCTTCGGGCAGAGCGGCCAGGATTTCCATGACCATTCCGTCCTCGCGCACCCGCTCCACCACGGCGGTAAAGCGGTTTTCCGCGCCGGAGGCGGCGGCCGGCGCGCCCGTTTCGACCATCACCCAGGGGGCCTTGACGCTGGCGTTGACCAGTTTGCCTTCCTCCAGGGCCAGGCTGCGGTAGCTTTCATCCGTAATCAGAGCCGCCACGCGCAGGCCCCCGGCGGTGCTCAGAATGACCTCCACCAGCAGGCCGGACTGGCGCAGCGAGACGATCCGCCCCTGGAAGACGTTGCGGGCGCTGGTTTTCATGGGTCGCTCCCTTTGCAGTTGTTCGCGCAGCAGGCGTTGCGCCCCCTGCGGATCGTAGCGCACAATGCCGCTTTGGCCGGGCCCGGCGCGCCGCCCCAGAAAAATATCCACCACCGGCAGGGGCAGGCCCTGACGGCCCAGTTCCAGAGCCCGGCTGTGGCGCAGGCTGCGCGCGCTGAGCAGGCCCTTGGGCAGGCCGCAGGCCGCGCCGCACTCTTGCAGGCTGCGCCGCACATAGCTGGCGTCGCAACGCATCGGCTCCCGCCCTGCCGGGAACAGGCCGGGGTCTTCCAGCACCCGCCGCAGACGGCGGCTTACGGCCAGGGGCAGGGGCACTGTGCGGGCGCACGGCCCCTTCACCCAGATGACCCCCTCCTGTAAATCCAGATCCGGCGAGTCCAGGGCGAAGATCTCCACCAGACGCAGAGCCGCGTAGCGCAGCAGCATGAAAATCAGCCACATGCGCAGGCGGGGGCGCTTCTCACGCGGTCCGCGCGCTGCCGCGGCCCGCTCCCAGAGCCAGGATTCCGCGCTCAGCAGTTCCTGCGGGCTGATCCGGCCGGTATCCTGCAGCAGTGCCGCGGAATCCCGGCGCAGCAGGCGCTGGCGCAGCCAGGCCATGTCGGCGGCGGAGAGCGAGCGCAGGAGCGTCGCCAGTTCTTCACGCTTTAGTGTTTTATCCATGCTTTTTCCGCATTTTTTCCTCCTTATACAGGCAGATCGTCGGCTTTGTACAGTGTTCACGTTTTTGCCGTAAAACGTGAGCGTCTTGCCTGCCCGCGCCGCTGGGGTAGAGTGACACCAACATGGAGGAAACAGACATGAAAACGCCGTTCCTTTCCCGCATCCTTCTGACCCTGGCCTGCGTCGGCCTGTTGGCCGCGCCCGCCAAAGCCGCTGAAATGACCATTTCCGGGGCGGCCAGCCTGACCAACGCCTTTACGGAGCTCAAGGGATTGTTTGAGAAACAGCATCCTGGCCTGACGGCGCACGTCAATTTCGCGGCCTCCAATCCGCTGCTGAAGCAGATTCAGGAAGGCGCGCCCGTGGACGTCTTCGCCTCCGCCGATCAGGCCACCATGGACAAG
Organism: Desulfovibrio porci; assembly: GCF_009696265.1. Taxonomy (NCBI): domain Bacteria; kingdom Pseudomonadati; phylum Thermodesulfobacteriota; class Desulfovibrionia; order Desulfovibrionales; family Desulfovibrionaceae; genus Desulfovibrio; species Desulfovibrio porci. Next base: position 9,405 of record NZ_VUMH01000011.1, on the reverse strand, counting down.
GCCGTGGCCTCCAAGGTGGTGGACCCGGCCACGCGCAGGGATTTCGCCCTCAACGACCTTGTGCTCATCGTGCCTGCGGGCGGCAAGAAGCCCGCTGATCTGGCCGATCTCAAGAATTTCAAGCGCATCGCCGTGGGCAATCCCGACTCCGTGCCCGCCGGTCGTTACGCCCGTGAGGCCCTGACCACCGCCAAGCTCTGGGACGTCCTCCAGCCCCAGGTGATCCAGGGCGCCAGCGTGCGCCAGGTGCTGGACTACGTGGCGCGCGGCGAAGTGGACGCGGGTTTTGTTTACGGCACGGACGCCAAACAGCAGGCCGCCAAGGTGGACGTGGTTATGGTTGTGCCGGGCCACACGCCCGTGCTCTATCCCATCGCCGTGGCTACAACGGGCAAGAATCCCAAGATGGGCCAGGCCTTCCTGGACTTCGTGCTGTCGCCGGAAGGGCAGGCTGTGCTTTCCAGATACGGCTTCTCCAAACCATAAGGGCAAACCGGTTCTTTTGCCTTCCGGCTGCGTCAAAGCGCGTTTTTTGCTCCGGTCGGGTAGGATAAGACTGCACTCCCGTCGCAAAAAATACGTTTTCCTTGCCGGAAGGCAAAACTCCTCGGTTTGCCGGGATGGTGGGCAAGACCTCTGGAGCGTTGCATGATGGAAAACGCTTCGGTTTGCTTTTTCAACTAAGAATACCGCGGTGTCATGTTGCTCAGCACGCAGGGTGGCGGTCACATGGATTTTGATCAAATTTCCATTCTGAGTCCGCTGGAGCTTTCCCTACGGGTGGCGGGCCTGGCGACCCTGATTTCCTTTGTGGCGGCCACGCTCATGGCCTGGCTGCTGGCGCGGAAGAGGGGCCCCCTGCCCGCGCTGCTGGATGCGGTCTGCACCTTGCCGCTGGTACTGCCCCCCACGGTGCTGGGCTATTATCTGATCCTGCTGGTGGGGCGGCGCGGTCTGCTCGGCCAGTGGCTGGCCGATGTGGGCATCAATTTGATTTTTTCCTGGCAGGGGGCGGTGGTGGCGGCCACGGTGGTGGTCTTTCCCCTGATTTACAAATCCGCGCGCGCGGCCCTGGAGCAGGTGGACCCTCATCTGGAGAACGCGGCCCGCACCTTGGGCTCTTCGGAATGGCGGGTTTTTGTGAGCGTGTCTCTGCCCCTGGCCTGGAAGGGCATTTTCGCCGGGCTGATGCTGGCCTTTGCGCGCGGCATGGGCGAGTTCGGGGCCACGCTGATGATCGCGGGCAACATTCCCGGCAAGACCCAGACCCTGGCCCTGGCCATTTACGACGCCTTTCAGGCCGGCAACGACGCTCAGGCCGTCTGGCTGGTGGTGATCACCTCCGCTGTCTGCGTCAGCCTGCTGATGGCGGCGGAATTGCTCCTGAAACTGAAATGGAAAAGGCGGTCCCGATGATTTCCCTGCGCCTGCGGAAAACCTTTCGGAATACGGACACGCCCTTCAGCCTGGATGTGGCCTATGAGATCGGCGGCAGCCAGAAGCATGTGGTGCTTTTCGGTCCTTCCGGTTCGGGCAAAAGCCTGACGCTGCAATGCCTGGTCGGGCTTACCCGTCCGGATTCCGGATACATCCGTCTGGACGAACGCGTCTTGTACGACGGCGCGGCCAGGGTCTGCGTGCCCGCCCGCCGCCGCCGCATCGGCTTCATGTTTCAGGATTACGCGCTCTTCCCGCATCTGAGCGTGCTTCAGAATGTGGCCTATGCCCGCACCGGCTGCTGGCCCTGGCGGATTTGTGCGGCGGAGCGGGCCAAGGCCCAGGCCATGCTGGAGCGCTTCGGCATCGGGCATCTGGCCCGGCATCTGCCCGTCCAGCTCTCGGGCGGCCAGCGTCAGCGCGCGGCTCTGGCCCGCGCCCTCAACGCCGATCCGCAACTGCTGCTGCTGGACGAGCCTTTTTCCGCCCTGGACCCGTTGCTGCGCGAGCGCCTGCGGGAGGAACTGCTGGAACTGCTGGCCGATCTGACCATCCCCGCCGTGATCATCACCCATGACCCCGACGATGTGGACGCCTTTGCCGGCGGTCTGATTCTCTACAACCACGGCCGCGCCCGTCAGGTGCCGGATTACCAGCGCTTGCGGCGTGATTTCGCCACGGCCGGGCAATGTTTGCGGCATTTGCAGGAAGAAGAGGGCGGGTTGCTCCCGCGCTGCCGGTCCGTGCCCGCGGCGGTCTTTTCCGGCGCGCTCACGCCGCGCCCGGTTTCCGCGCGGATCGGGGACGCGGCACGGTCACATTGAAATTTGGTCCGGGCCATCGGGGTCCGGGCCGAAGGAAGCGCGCCGCCGTCGCGACTCCGGCGGCGCGCTTTATTTTTGCGATGCCGGAAACTGTCCGGACTGTCCGACTTTCTGAACACTTTTGACGGACACTGTTTGAATTTTCGGACAGTTTTTTGACCAAAACGCAGCCCCGCCGTGCGGCCCCGCAGAAAGAATGATGAAATCAAGGCGGATACAGACGGAATCCGTCCGGCACGCAATTTGCTACTTATGTCACAAATTTCGGGTGTTCTCAGGTCCCGCTGACCGTTCTTTCTCCTCTCCCGCTTTCTCCGACGTGCCACGGAGGCGGACAAGAGGGACAGACGGTTGCGGATTGCAAGCATTCAAACAGCGCGAAAGCAAAGGAGCAACTATGCCTAAAATGACTCCCAGTGAGGCCATGGCCGAAGTCCTGGTGGAAGAAGGCGTTAAACACGTCAGCGGTATTCTCGGTTCCGCCTACATGGACCTGCTGGACCTTTTCCCGGCCGCGGGCATCGACTTCATCTCCGTGCGTCATGAGCAGACCGCCGGTCACATGGAAGACGCCTTCTGCCGCATGACCGGCAAAGCCGGCGTGGTCATCGGCCAGAACGGCCCCGGCATCACCAACTATGTGACCGCCGTGGCCACCGCCAACATGGCCCACACCCCCATGATCATCATTTCGCCCAGCGCCGGTTCCGCCTCCGTGGGCTGGGACGGCTTCCAGGAATGCGACACGTGGAACCTGTTCAAACCCATCACCAAAGCCTCCCTGCGCGTGCCTCATCCCAACCGCGCCGGTGACATCCTGCGCACCGCCTTCCGCGCCGCCTACGCCATGCGCGGCCCCGTGCTGGTGGACGTGCCCCGCGACTACTTCTACGGCGAACTGAATGAAGAAATTCTGAAACCCTCCCAGTACCGTGTCGCCCCCGGCGGCATCGGCAACCCGGAAATGTTCAAGCACGCCGTTGAAGTGCTCAAGGCCGCCAAGAATCCCGTGATCGTGGCCGGTCGCGGCGTGGTCGACGCCGACTGCGTGGAGACCGTGAAAGCCCTGGCCGAGCACATCGGCGCGCCGGTGGCCTGCAGCTACCTGCATAACGACGCCTTCCCGGCCGACCATCCGCTGTGGTGCGGCCCCATCGGCTACATGGGTTCCCATGCGGCCATGCGCCTCATGGAAAAGGCCGACGTCATCCTGGCCATCGGCAGCCGCCTGTCCTACTTCGGCACCCTGCCCCAGGACGGCATCAACTACTTCCCCAAGACGGCCAAGATCGTCCAGATCGACATCAACCCCATGCACATCGCCAAGACCCACCCCATCACCGTGGGCCTGTGCGCCGATGCCAAGGACGCTTCCGAAGAGCTGTACAAGCAGCTGCGTGACGCCATGCCCAAGAAGGACATCACCGCCGTCGCCAACAAGGTCAAGGAAGAACTGGCCATCTGGCAGAAGGAAATCGACGAGATCGCCAACGAGCCGGTGATGGAAGGCCGCATGCATCCCCGCAAGGCCCTGGAAGTGGTCGGCAAGTTCGTGTACGACAACGACGCCATCGCCACCACCGACATCGGCAACACCTCCTCCACGGCCAACAGCTACCTGCGTTTCCGCAATCCGAAACGCGACATCGCCACGTTGACCTTCGGCAACACCGGTTTTGCCTATCAGGCCGCTCTGGGCGCGCAGCTCGCCTGCCCGGACAAGCCGGTCGTCTCCATCGCCGGCGACGGCGCCTGGGGCATGAGCCTGTTTGAAGTGCCCACCGCCTGCCAGTTCAACCTGCCGGTCATCGCCACCGTGTACAACAACGGTGCCTGGTGCGCGGAAAAGAAGAACCAGGTGGACTTCTACAACAACCGTTTCGTGGGCGCGGACATCTGGTCCAAGTCCTACGCCAAGATCGCCGAATCCATGGGCGCCGACGGCTACACCGTCAATACCCAGGCCGACCTGGCCAACGCCCTGGAAACCGCCCATAAGAACCGCCGTCCGGCCGTCATCGAAATCATGACCGACGGCACCCGCCTTGCGCCGCCCTTCCGTCGCGACGCTCTGGCGCTGCCTACCCGCTTCCTGCCCAAGTACGAAAAGCTGGACAAGAAGTACTTCCCCAAATAAGTGACTGTTGACTGAATGCCTCCCCGCCGGTTTTTCCGGCGGGGAGGGTCACCGTGGCGCGGGGGATTTCCCCGCGCTTTTTTTCGCACTCGAAAGGGAGCAGTCTATGAAGCCTTTTTTGCGCCGCACGGCATATACAGGGCCGGTGCAGGCCGTTATTCTGGATTGGGCCGGTACGGCGGTGGACCACGGTTGTCGGGGACCGGTGGCTGTTTTTTCGCGCGCCTTTGAGCGCCACGGCATCACGCCCGAGGTGGCCGAGGTGCGCGCGCCCATGGGCCGGGAAAAGCGCGAACACGTGCAGACCATGCTGGCCATGCCGCGTCTGGCCGGGCTCTGGCGGGAAGGGCACGGCGGCGAACCCGACGAGGCCGCCACGGACACGATTTTTGCCGCCGTGCAGGAACTGATGCCTGAAACCCTGGCCGACTACGCCACGCCCGTGCCGGGCTGCGTGGAAGCCATCGCGGCCCTGAGGGCCAAGGGCGTCAAGATCGGCTCCTGCACCGGCTACAGCCGGGACATGATGGTGCGGCTTATGCCGCGTGCCGAGGCGGCGGGCTACAAGCCCGACGCCGTGGTTACGGCTGACGAGGTTCTCCAGGGCCGCCCCTGGCCGTGGATGTGCTACCTCAACTGCATGCGCCTGGGTGTGCATCCGCCGGAAGCGGTGGTCAAGGCCGGCGACACCTTGGCCGACGTGGAGGAAGGCATCAACGCCGGGCACTGGAGCGTGGGCGTGACCCGCACCAGCAACGCCCTGGGCCTGACCGCCGAGGAAGCGGCGGCTCTGCCCGCCGACGAGCTGTGCCGTCGCGAGGAAGAACTGGGCCGCGCCTTCCGCGAGGCGGGCGCGCACTACGTGATTTCCAGCATCGTGGATCTGCCCGCTCTGGTTGATGTGATCAACGCGCGTCTGGCGCGCGGCGAACGCCCGTAATTTACATTTTTAATCGTCTTCTGAAGATTGCGCTGAGCCCGGCCGGAATTTTCCGGCCGGGCTTTTTGCGTCCGGAAGCCGCCAATTTTTCAGCGCGTTTTTTTCCAAGATGACTGTGGCGGAATGTTTTCACAAGGCCCGTGTATGCTTCCGTAGACAAGGATGACTTTACTTTTGATACCAAAGTCTCTGATAAATTGGTATCAACTGTATTAAGCGTGGAGACGAATTGTGATTTTTTACGCAACCTATGGATTTATAAAATTTTTTCACCTTCCCGTGCGAGATGTTTGAAAAAAATGTGAAAATTGAGCAGTCATTCAACAAATGGCGGTTGTCAGTATTGTTGCCATATGTAATGCTTTTCCATCTTTCTATAGTCTTTCCGGCCCGCAGTGTGCCGGAAGCCGTGTGGAACCCCGTTTACGGCACGCGCGCGGGGACGCCTTCAACTCTGAAACTTTGGAGGTTGACGGATGAAACGGTTTTTGTTCCCTGCAGTCTTGCTGCTGGTTCTGTCGGCTGTGCTGGTGGGGCAGGACGCTCTCGCCGGCACGGGTATGGGCATAAAACTGCCTGAAGATCCCACCAAGGCCTATATCACCTTGGGCATCCTGGTGGTGGCGGCCATCATGTTCTTCACCGAAATCGTTCCTCTGCCCATCACCGCCCTGCTGGTGCCGGTGGCTCTTTCCCTGACCAAGGTCATCACCTCCAAGGTGGCGTTCAGTTACTTCGGCGATCCCACGGTCATTCTGTTCATGGCCATGTTCATCGTGGGCGAAGCCACGTTCATCACCGGTTTCGCGGACAAGGTCGGCGCGCTGGCCGTGCGGCTTTCCAAGGGCAATACGGTTCTGCTGCTGGTCTACACCATGGCCGTCGTGGGCCTGCTCTCCACCGTGCTTTCCAACACCGGCACCACTGTGGTGGCCGTGCCCATGATCCTCGGCATGTGCATCAAGGCCAAGCTTGCGCCGGGCAAGGTGCTCATGCCCGTGGCTTTCGCCTCCTCCCTGGGCGGCACCGTGACCCTGGTGGGTACGCCGCCCAACGGCATCATCAACTCCATGCTGGCCCAGACCGGCCAGGCGCCGTTCAGCTTCTTCGAGTTCGGCCTGATCGGCGTGCCGCTGCTGGTGGCGGGCCTGGTGTACTACGGCCTGATCGGCCACCGCTTTCTGCCCGAAGGCCGCCAGATGGACGACGATATCGTCACCGAGGGTCAGACCCGCCGCGAAAACAAGATGTACCACTCCATCCTTATTTTCGCCTTTGTGGTCTTCATGATGGCCAGTGAGCTCATGCCCCTGACCACCGCCGCCATCCTGGGCGCCTGCCTGATGGTCATCACCGGCTGTATGACCATGCGCGAGGCCTTCCGCAGCGTGGACTGGACCACAATCTTTCTTTTCGCAGGCATGCTTTCCATGTCCGCGGCCATGGCCAAGTCCGGCGCGGCGGCCATTGTGGCCAACGCCGTAGTGAGCATGGTTTCCGACCCCTGGATGCTCATGCTGGTCTGCTGCGCTCTTACGGCCCTGATCACCAACTTCATGTCCAATACGGCCACGGCGGCGCTCATGGCTCCGCTGGCCCTGCCCATCGCCCTGGCCAGCGGCATTTCGCCCCTGCCCATCACCATGGGCATCGCCATGTCGGCCTCGGCCTGCTTCCTGACGCCCATCGCCACCCCGCCCAACACCATCGTGCTCGGGCCGGGCAAGTACAGCTTCCTGGATTACGTCAAGGCCGGCTGGCCCCTGCAGTTGATCACGCTGCTGATGTGCTGGCTGCTCATTCCCATGATCTGGCCCTTCCATCCGTAGGCTGCCGGGAGAAGCGAACATGAAGGAAATTCACGTCACTGCCGTCAGCGAGGCCGTGGCCGCGCTGGCCGTGCAAGCCTGCTGCCGCCTGCCCGGCGACATGCTTGAAGGCCTGCGCGCGGCCCGCGCGCAGGAGCCTTCGGCGGTGGGCCGCAACATCCTGGACCAGTTGCTGGAAAACGCGGACATCGCCGCGCGCGAGGAAATGCCCATCTGCCAGGACACAGGTCTGGCTGTGGTTTTCGCCGACCTGGGACAGGACGTGCATATCGTGGGCGGCGGCTTTGAGGACGCCGTCAACGAAGGCGTGCGCCGGGGCTATGTGGACGGCTATCTGCGCAAATCCTGCGTGGCCGAACCCCTGTTCGAGCGCAAGAACACCAGGGACAACACGCCTGCGGTCATCCATACCCGCATCGTGCCCGGCGACAGCCTGCGCCTACGCCTGGCCCCCAAGGGCGCGGGTTCGGAAAACAAGAGCGTGCTGAAAATGCTGGTGCCCGCCGACGGCATTGAAGGCGTGCGTAAGGTGGTTCTGGACGCGGTGCTGGCCGCCGGGCCCAATTCCTGCCCGCCCATGGTGGTCGGCGTGGGCCTGGGCGGCACCATGGAAGTGGCGGCCCTCTGCGCCAAAAAAGCCGCCGCGCGCGACCTGGAAAGCGTCAATCCTGATCCGCGCTATGCCGCCTTTGAGCGGGAGCTGCTGGAAATGATCAACAGGACCGGCATCGGCCCGCAAGGGCTGGGCGGCCTGACCACAGCCCTCAAGGTGCATGTGGAGTGGGCCCCCACCCACATCGCCTCCCTGCCGGTGGCCGTGAATATCAACTGCCATGCGGCCCGCCACGCGGAAGTCGTGCTGTAAAAGGAGGACGGACATGTCCGACGATCAGGTCAAACGTATCCGCGCTCCCTTTGACGACATTACGGCGCGCTCCCTGCGGGCCGGCGACCGGGTGCTGATTTCCGGCACTATTCTGGCCGCGCGCGACGCGGCCCACAAGCGCCTGGTGGAGACCCTGGACCGGGGCGAGCCCCTGCCCGTGGATCTGCGCGGCGCGGTGGTCTACTACGTGGGCCCCTCGCCCGCCAAACCGGGTCAGGTCATCGGTGCGGCCGGGCCCACTACCTCAGGCCGCATGGACGCCTACACCCCCCGCTTGCTGGATCAGGGCCTCCGGGGCATGATCGGCAAGGGGTATCGCAAGCCGGAAGTGGTGGAAGCCATGAAAAAGCACGGCGTGCCCTATCTGGCGGCTGTGGGCGGCGCGGGCGCGCTTATCACCCGCAGCATTAAAAAGTACACGGTGCTGGCCTATGAGGATCTCGGTCCCGAGGCCGTGGCCGCCATGGAAGTGGAGGATTTTCCGGCCATTGTGGTCATCGACTGCCTGGGCGACAATTATTACGAAACGGGCCAGGCCCCGTACCGGCGTTTGTGACGGCGCATCCGCGCGGGCCGTGCCCCGGCGCTTTCCTTGTCTGGAATACGGAATACTTTTGTAAAGGAGTTGATATGGCACCAAGCAGATCCCCTGCCGACGCCCGGACCCGCCTGGATTTCTGGCAAGCCGCGTCCGGCGCGCTGCTGGCCCTTTTCGTCTGTGTCCATCTGATTCTGGAGGGCAGCGTGGTGCTCAGTCCCGCGCTGACCAACGGCATCGCCTGGCTGCTGGAGGCCACCTTCCTGACCCAGGTCGTAGCCCCGGTCATCATCCTGCTGGTGGTCTTCCACTTCTGGATCGCGGCCCGCAAAATGCCCTTCCGCGCCAATGAGCTGGCTATTTTCGTGCGCCACAGCCGCAGCCTGCGCGAGGCCGATACCTGGCTCTGGCTGGTGCAGGTCTTTACGGCCGTGGTCATTCTGGTGGGCGTGTTCTTCCACGTCTATACGGTGATGACCAACCTGCCCATCAATGTGGCGGGCAGCGTCAAGCGCCTGCACGACGGCTGGCTGGCCTTTTATGTGGTCTTTCTGCCCTGCGTCATCCTGCACACGGGCATCGGCGTCTACCGCCTGGCCGTGAAGTACGGGGTGTGCGTCAAGGCCGCGCGCGACCGCTGGCGCAAGTGGATATGGATTGTCATGGGCTGTTACCTCGTGCTCGGCGCGCTGGCTCTGGCCCGCGTCTGGTTCCTGGGATAGGGGGTGCGTATGCGTGTTTTTCAAAGTGATGTTCTCTGCATGGGCGCCGGTCTGGCCGGGGAGCGCGTGGCCGTGGAAGCCGCGCAGGCGGG